>CAKZMS010000030.1 GCA_937128785.1 uncultured Opitutaceae bacterium
TTCTCAGCGATATTGGCGGGCCTAGTGGGGGCGCGTCCGTCGCGGTTCCCGCGCGAAGGCCCCCTTACTTCAGCGTCACCATTCCGCCGATCAATCAGTGGGACCTGCAAGTCAGTTTGCGCGGCGAGGATTTCCTGCGTTTGCGCACGCCCATCATGACGGGATCCGGTTCGTTGCGAGCCCGCTTGGCCGGCACGCTGGAGAGCCCGCTGCTGCTGGGAGAATTGGAAATGCGCGATGCCGATCTGCGGTTGCCGTTTGCCCGACTTGAGGTGGATGAAGCTCTCGTGCGTTTGACGGAGGCGGATCCGTATGACCCGGAGATTTGGTTGGAGGCCACCGGTCAACGCTTGGGCTACGACCTGCGTCTGGAAGTCGAAGGCAAGGCCAGCGAGCCGCAGTTGACCCTGCAATCGAGTCCTTCGCTGACGGCCGAGCAGGTATTGATGCTCGTCATGGCCGGAGTGACTCCGACCGACGAGAGCGACCTGTTGAACTCCGACCGAGCGTTGCGCTTGGGCATGTATTTTGGGCAGGGACTGCTGGGCGATCTTTTCGGCACCGACGAACGCGAACGCTTGTCGGTTTCGACCGGAGAAAAGCTGTCCCGGCTGGGTAAGGAGACCTACCAGTTTGAATATGAGATCGCCGATCGCTGGGCAGTGTTTGGGGAGTATGATGAATTCGACTACTACAACGCGGCGCTGAAGTGGCGCGTGCGTCCGGGAAAACCGAAGGATCCCGAGCCCTTGCCCCCGCCCGATAAGACCGATGAGGAGGTCGATCGTGAATAGGTGGCGAATTCCTTTCCTGGCAGTGTTATTGATGCTTGGGGGCAGTGTTCCCTTGGGGGCGGATATCTTCGATGTGCGTGGCGCCGGTTGGTGGGAAGATCGCTTGATTGAACGGGCGCTGCGGGATCTCCGGCAGGGGGATGAGGCGGACTTCGTTGATGCCAATGCCGTGGAGGATGCCGTGTTCTTTGCCATGTCTTCCGTGGCCGAAAAGGGGTTTCTGGAACCATCGGTTTTAGCAGTGATCACCCCGCTCGAGGGCGAACCCTGGGAACATGAATTTGATATGGATTTCGCCAACCTGTTGCCCCGACCGTTGACCGCCAGCAAGGTCCGGTTGGAATTGGATCGGGGCGTGCGCTATCGTTTCGGCGAGGTTTCAGTCACGGGTTCTGAACCGATTATTTCGACGGGCGATGCCCAGGATCTGATTGTGCCACCGAGTGGTTTGTTTCCGTCCGCCGAGGCGCAGGCCTTCACGCCGGATCGACTGCAGACCGGACTGGGACGAATCGAGCTGGTGCTGGCGGAAGATGGTTACGCCGAGGCGATCGCGCGGGTGATCTCCGAGGATCGCGATTCGGTGACGGGCCGCGTCGATGTGGCCATTGCGGTGGAGATTGGACCGCGCTGGTGGGTCCGCTCGGTCGATATCGCGGGGATGGAGGCGATTCCGGAATTCAAGCCGTCCATTACCGGCGGACCGGAGACGGCCTGGACGGTCACGTGGGGGCAGGATCAGTCCGAGGCCATCCGGCAGATTCTCTTTCCTCTCGGCTACGCAGACGTGCGGGTATCACTCGATCGATCCCCCGGCGAAGTCTTGGCTGGTGAGCGCCCGGTGGAGGTTCGGCTCGAGGTGAATCCGGGTGAGGTGATTCGGCTGAGTGAGGTGAGGTATCAGGATGCCGGTGACATCAATCCTCGCACCTTGCGACGACGAGTGGACCTGAACTCGAGTGATGTTTTGGATGTGTTGGCGCTAGAGCAGTCGCGACGACGACTGGCTCGTCTCCCGGCGTTTCGGCGCGTGATTCTGGATTTTGAACCCGAATCAGGAGAGCTTCGCTCGCCGGTGTTCACTTTCGAACGCCGTTTGCCTTGGGAGTCGCACCTGCTGGCGGGGTGGGGCAGTTACGAGAAACTCCGGGGAGGGCTGGAAGTGCGAGGCAATAACTTGTGGCATCGGTCTCATCAGGTGCGGCTGGAGAGCATGGTCTCTTCAAAAAGTCTCCGCGGAGATGTGGTCTACACGGTGCCGGAGCTCGTGGGTGAAACGGTCGATGGCAGCCTGCGATTGTTCGGACTGGACCGGGATGAGTTTGCCTTCAAGCGGCAGGAATATGGCGCCACGGCCGCTCTCAGCCGGCGCGACTTGCCGTGGGTGGGGGCGGACGGTGCCATCGGTTACACCTTTCAAAATCTCATCAGCGATGACAGTGAACTGGCCACCCGGGCCGTGGATGTGCAGGAGTCGCGCAGCGCGGGCCTCACCCTGACTCTAAACCGCGACCGGCGGGATAATCCTCTGACGCCCAGCGAGGGTTATCGGTGGTTTACCCAAATGGAGGTGGCTGATCAGGCCCTGGGTGGTCAGGTCGGTTATCAGCGACTGGAATTGGGCGCATCGTGGCATCGGGCGATCAACGACACCAGCTGGATACACCTGGGATTCACGCACGGCACGGTGTGGACCATGGGTCAGCCCAACGACATGGATCTGCCGGTTAACAAACGATTCTTCCCCGGCGGCGAACACAGTTACCGGGGCGTGCAGAACGGCGAAGGCACACCGGTGGATGCCAACGGGGAATTCATCGGAGCCAAGAGCAGCACCCTGCTCAACGTGGAGTTTGAACAGGCGCTCACGACGCGATTCAGCGGTGTGCTCTTTGTGGCTGCGCTCGGCGCAGTGGCGGAATTGTCCCAGTCACCCTGGGATGATGTGCTGTTCGCGGCCGGGGTAGGGCTGCGGTATGACACCATCATCGGACCGCTGCGGATAGAATACGGGCACAATTTGAACCCTCGCCCGGTCGATCCTTCGGGCACGCTACATTTCTCCATCGGATTTCCGTTTTAGACGGGGACTACAAATCTCGATGGAGTTTCCATTCCCGACCGGATGCACTTGCAAACTGGCGTAACTCTATAAGTTGACTGACGTGGGATCCTAACTATCCCGCAGACTCTTCACTTTATTCTAATTATGCTCATCTCGATTCTACTGCTCATCGGACCCATGCTCT
>CAKZMS010000031.1 GCA_937128785.1 uncultured Opitutaceae bacterium
ATCAAACGCGAGTCCCTTGACATGGGTTAGGAGGTCCAGCGCAACCGGCGGTCTACCAAAGGTGAATACGTCCTGATTCTCCGGAGTCAAAAAGTCGGCCAGTGTTATTACATCGGTGGGTAGACCGAACTTTGAAAATGCCCGCATCAGTTTCTCGTAGTTCCCAAGACTCGGTTTGACCCATATGTCCATGTCGCCGGTGGTTCTAGGGTAGCCGTGAAGGACGACTGCATAACCGCCAACTAGCAGCGACGCCACTTCTGTGTCATGCAGGCACGTCAGAAAATCGACAAAGTCCTGATTAAACAGCCCTGTTTGCAGTTCTCTCACCGGCGCTTGCGGAGCTGGAACACCGTTTTGTCCATAGCTGGCCATTTACCGCCAATGAAACCAAACGCGGCAGACATGAGGGTGTTGAAGATCCTGTTCCGTCCGTCCGCGGACAGCTCCGCATAATGCTGCTGGTGACTGGCAGCGTCCTGGAAGCTCTGCTTTCTGAAAGCGGATTTATCGAGGCGCATGTCACAGGGAAACTGAAGTTGGTGGCCTTGAGCAAGGCCAGAGCTGGGCTCCTGAGATAGGGCGTATAATTCCCCGGTTCGAAATCGGCTTGGATCTAAGGCCCGTTCTGCGTGAATCCGTTCGAAGACAGTTCGGATAGGGGCTCCAGGGTGAGAATGTGGGCTATGAGTCTAGTAGTTTCCCCTTAATTTCAGCCAAAGTAAGCCGTTTTGCCTGGAGGTTGCGGATCCGTTCAACGCGAAGGATCATGGACCGATCAAAAAGTTGATACCCGGCCGGGGTGGTCTCTGCGACACCGAGCAGACCTTCCTTCACCCAGTGCCGCAGGGTTGAATTTACTGTCTCGGTTGCCTTCGCCAGTTTGCCGATGGTCAACAAAGGAGTCTCGGGTTCCGGATCCGCCACTTCATTTGTGGCAGCCTTCAGGTATAAATCGAGGGAGCGTTCCACTGCTTTGGCCACCAATTTCAAGAAGGGTTCCTTGGAGCCACCCAACTGAGCTGTTTCCAGCGCGTTGATATAGGCCAGACGATCCCGGGTTCGAATGATTGCAGGGGGATACCCCTGCATGAGCAAAATCATGTTCATCAGGAGCCGGGCGGTTCGTCCATTGCCATCGGTGAAGGGGTGGATTGAAACCAACTGGTAGTGAGCTTCGGTCGCGAGCTCCACGGGATGGAGATCAGCCCCTTCATTTGACAACCACGATTCAAATGCGTCCATCAAGTCCGGCAGCTTGCGAGGATTAGGCAGCACCACCATGGAGCCGGAAATGCGGACCGCCACGTTGCGGAATCGTCCGGCATTGTCGTCATCAATGCCTTTCAAGATGATGTTGTGAATAGCGAGAATATCACGCTGGGTGATGGATTGAGGAGATCGGTCGATTTGTTCATTCACCCAAGATAGCGCGTCCGCGTGATTGGCGGCCTCCAGATGCTCTATCAGGGTTTTGCCGCCTACGGTTAGCCCTTTCTCCACTACCATGGCCGTTTCGGCGCGAGTAAGGGTGTTTCCCTCGATAGCATTGCTCGTGTAGGTGAGTTCCACCCGGAACCACTCCTCCAAGTTGCGCACTTGCACAGCGGGAAGGGGACGCAGTTCATCCAATTGGGTTTTCTTGGTGGTCAGAGAGTTATAATTCACGAATAAACCATAAAGTGATACTTTATGGTTATAGCAATAATATTTCGGATCACAGTTCGAAGGCAGTCCGGTTCGGTCCCCAGCGTTGCTGATATTCTTGCCGAGCACGCTGACGCTTTAATCTGCGATGATTCCGTCCGAATTGAGGTAGGTATCCGACTGTTCAAGCTATGTTGCTGATTACTCGCAACGCTTCGAGGCCGTGGAGCTAATCTAAGAGTTCGAAATCAGTCCAGTTTGGGTGCCCGTTCTGCGTGAATCCGTTCAAGGACGGTCCGGCAAGGGGCCCCATTTTTTGAATTTTGGAATTACGATTTCAGATTTCGGATTTACCTTCCGACGGGAGGAACCTGAGGGATGAGAACCCGCGAAGCGGTGTCAGGCCACTCGCTGAGCTCGTAGACGACGAAGCGCAGCGGAGAAGGGGCAATGCGAAGCATTGATTCCGCTTTAGCGGGACGAGCCGAAGGTGAAGCCAATCCCGTTGGCCGCCCCATCTCATCTTTCAGTCCTGGTTTCGAATTTCCGGATAGACCCTGAGCTTGCGTGAATAGTTCGAATAATTCATGGCTGAGATCGTGAGCACTGTTACCGAAATCGAAGCGGCCATTGAGAAACTGTCCTCCGAGGAGCAGACTGAGATTGCCGGTTGGCTCAATTCTCGACTCATCGCTGAGACTCCAGCTATGCTCGCGGCGCTGGATGAAGGCATCCGTTCACTAGAGGAGAAAGGTGGACGTGAATATACCCGCGAGCAGCTGGATCAAAAGGTGCGGCAATGGGCTGGAGCGTAAGGCTCAGCGAGCAAGCCGAAACCGATCTGCAGCAGGCCGTTTCATTTTTAACGTCGAAGAGTCCAGCGGCAGCCGAGCGCTTAGGTCTGGGGTTGGTCAAAACGATCTTTTCCTTGGCGAATCTACCAAATCGCGGTCGGTCGGTCCTTGGGCGACCGGGTTTTCGAAGAGTGCTACACCAGCCATGGTTTGTGATATTCTACCGCGTTGACGATATTGAGAGCGTGGTGGAAATCGTGCGGATCTGGGACGCGCGGCAGGATCCGTCGGGGCTTCGTCTCGGTAGCGACTGAGCGAAATGTAGTCACATGCTTGTCGGGCAAGACCGGAGTTCGAAATCAGTCCGAATAGGGTGCCCGATCTGCGTGAATCGGTTCGAAGAGAGGCATGTTTGGCCGCCCCATTTTTTGGAATTCAGATTTTAGAATTACGAATGGCAGCATGTCGCATTCGCTCGGTGCGGATTTACCAAACAAACGAGGATGGCGAGGGATGAGAACCCCTGGGTGTC
>CAKZMS010000032.1 GCA_937128785.1 uncultured Opitutaceae bacterium
CACCTCAATGGGGTTCGTCATGTCCTTGTAGAAAGCACTGACGGCGATGGTCTCGCCCTTGCCGGGAAACCACTCCCACCGCACGTCAAAATTGTCGATGACAGTGAGTTCAAGATCCGGATTACCGATGTAGACATCATTGGTGAAGACGTCCTCGTAGCGGATGTCCGACAGCTCCTTGTAGGTGGGCCGGGCAATCGTTCGACCATAGGCAAAACGCCAGTTCATCTGGTCATTCTGCGCGAAGGTCAGATTAAATGCCGGGAGTATTTCTGCATCGTCAATTTCACCGATCCGCGGGGTCAGGCCGGGAACCTCCACCGGGGTGGTGACAATGTCGGTGCTCTCGTAACGCGCTCCCATCACACTGCGCCAGCGGTCCGTCAGATTGACGTCGATCATGGCATACAAGGCGGAAATATCCTGGGTGGCGTCGTATTTGTTCGGTTCGAGCAATCGACTGATCGTGTTGCCGAACACCACCCCATCTTGATTTTCTTCAATGATCCCTACCCGCCCGGGAAAGGTTTCCAGCTCTTGGCGGTTGTCCGGCACACTGAAGTATTGGAAACGCTCCTCCTCGTAGTTGCGTTCGTTCTCTGACGCCATACCACCGAACTTCAGCCGGTGTTGGCGATCATTGAACCACAATGGCAAGGTGAAATCGAGACCACCTTCGATCGCCTCCTCGTCCAACTCGCGAAAGTAACGATTGGGCTGCACTCCCGTCGCATTGACCGGGCGGCCCAAAGTGTCATACACCGCCGCCATGGTGCGGTAGTCGGGCTGATCCTGGGTGCTTTCGGAAGAGGAAAGGCGCCATTCCACTTCCAGTTCTTTCAGTCCCATGAAAAGGCTTTTACCGGCCAGTTGGGCCGAGCTGACCGTTCGCTCCGTGCGGATCAGGTCGTAGACTTCGTAAATGGCGCCTTCGTAGTTGAAGATCTCCTCTCCGACACCCCGACGAACCGTGTCATCCGTGCTCTCGTTGTAGATCAGATCGAGGCTGAATTCATGGTCGATCGACGGGCGGGCGGCGAGCTTGATCAAACCTCCCATCGAATCCGAAAGCGTGCCCAGAGTGACACCGAAGTCGGGCGTGTCGGCGGGGACACTTTCACGGTCAAAACTCAAAAGATCCTCATTGGTGGTATAGATCAGGTCGGCCTGCGGGGCATCCGGCGTGCCACTGTAACGGCCAGCCTCCCCTCCCACATAGAGCTCGGAACTCTTGCCCGCATTAAAGCTCGCGGTGATGCCAATCAGCCCTTCATCGCCATATTCGATCCGGTGGCCACCCGCCAAACTAACGCCTGTGTCCCAGCCCCCCTCGCGCTCCCGCGGGTATAGCCCGGCGGGACCAAATGCCTTGGTCGCCGCATCGATTTCCCGGGCGGGCTCGAAGTTGCCAAAAAATTCGGCCTGCAATTCCGCTTCGATGCGGTTGGGGATCTCGCGCGGCACATCCGGCACCGGCCCCGTGTTGCCCTTGGAGGCAAGCATCGGCTCGCCGGTGACCTGATCATTCCAGCCCAGCGATCCGCCGATTGAAAAGAAAGTAGTCTCCGGGAAGGACTTGGTCTTCAGGTTCACGCTTCCCCCGGAAAACGCCCCCGGTTGATCGGGAGTAAACGACTTGGTCGTGACCACACTCTCAATGAGGTCAGCGGGAAACTGGTCCATTTGCACCGCGCGTTTGTCCGGATCGGCGCTCGGCACGGAAACACCGTTCATGAGGGTATTGGAGTAGCGATCACCCAGCCCGCGGATCAGCACGTATTTGCCATCCACCACGCTGGCTCCCGTGACTTTGGAAAGGGCCTCAGCGGCGTCACCCGCTCCGAGGCGGCTAAATTGGTCGGCACTGATGGCGTCGCTGATGGAGGAGGCTTTCTGACGCTCGACCAGCAATCCGATATCCGAGGACTGCACGATATCGGCCGAAACAGAAAACGCATCCATGAGAATAACGGAACCCAGCGTTGATGTCCTGGGGATATCCAAGGTCTCACTACCTCGGGCCGGCACGTTCACATCCGTGATCGTGGCAGATTGGTAGCTGCCTTCCTTGGTCACGACCAGGGTCACGGTCCCGGCGTCCAAGCCGCGAAGGGAATAAGCCCCCCGCAGGTCAGAGGTGGTGGTGTCACCCGTTTCCAGCACCGTAACGATGACTCCCGAAACTCCCATCCCACTGGAATCATCCAGCGTGCGACCGGAAATACTTCCAGTTGCGCTACCTTGCGCAAATCCGGCAACCAGCCAACCACCGAAGACCATCGCTCCGGCGATCCATTTAACCCAGTTATTTGCCTTCATGCGGCACGCTTTGACTAACATACGGGTCGACGACCACACGGCGGCGGGCAGGCCTTCAAACTGAATATCTCACCGACGCGAACTTGTCACGATGCCGCCGTATCGCCGTAACATAGGTTACGTTCTTGTTACGCCACGACTGATGGAACGCAAATTAGTTGCCGTTGTCCTGCGCGTCGGTGCTGTCCGAATCCTTCTCCGTCGTCTCCTGCGTGAGCGTCACCAGATCCTGCAACGACGTGAAGTGCTGGCTCAGGTCGAAGTCCCCGCCCAGTCCGCCGACCAGTTTGTCGAACAACTCGCGTTTCGATTCCTTCAATTCCTGAATCCGCTCCTCGATCGTGCCGGCTGTGACCATGCGGTAGACAAATACGGTCTTGGTCTGGCCGATGCGGTGAACACGGTCCACCGCCTGCGCCTCGACCGCCGGATTCCACCACGGATCGAGCAGGAAAACGTAGTCCGCCGCGTGCAGCGTGATACCGGTGCCGGCCGCCTTGAGTGACACCAACATCGCCGCCGGATCCTCGCAGGTCTGGAACTCCTGAACCGGTTTCTGGCGGTCGAGAGTCATGCCCGTGAGCTCAAACTGGGGAAGATCCGGGTAATGCTCATCCAGGGCTTCTTTCACCCGATCCAACAGCATGACGAACTGCGAAAAGATCACGACCTTGTGCCCACTCTCGATCACCTCGGCCAACTTCTCCATCAGGAGTCCGATCTTGCCCGAGTCCGCCAACGGCGAGTGGCGCCAG
>CAKZMS010000033.1 GCA_937128785.1 uncultured Opitutaceae bacterium
GGCTGAAAACGTGCCCCATCCGTTCAAACAGAAATAACAGACTGCAACAGCACGCGGGCCGAAGCGGAGCCCTTCAAAAAGGGTCAGTCCAATGATTGATGATGGTGGGCAATTTATCCAGCAACGCACCTGCACGGGGATTTCCGAAGAGGAGGCAATTAAGTGGCGCTCGGTCTTGAATCTTCACTGTCGGTTTACTGCGAAACGGCAGTCCGTTTAAGGTTCCGTTCTCACGGTCAACTGCGGTGCGCCTTGGCGTTAGCCTCGTTTGGCCAGAATCATTTTCCTAATGCTTACCGCTCCATCTTAGCGTTGGTCGGCCGAATTAAACGGGACTTGCTTTGGGTATTTATAGGTATACTTTCTATACCTGATGGAGTTCGAGTTTGACCCAAAGAAGAGCGCGACGAACCAGAAGAAACACGGGATCAACTTTGTGGTCGCGCAGAAGCTTTGGGAAGACATAGACGCCATCGGTTTTCCGGCCAGATCCGATGACGAGAAGCGCTTCGCTCTCCTCGCCAAGCTCCAAGGTAGAGTGTGGGTCGCATTCTACACTCTCAGAGCGAATCGTATCCGGCTCATCTCAGTCCGACGAGCGCGACCCAAGGAAGAAGCCATCTATGAAAGCTAAGCATTTAGATAAAATTTTTGATGAGGGAGAAGTCGACATCACCGACTATCTCGACCTCTCCCAGGCATTTCGGCCCGGACACGAGCAGAAGCGCGTGAACGTGGATTTTCCCGTCTGGATGATCGACCGTTTGGATCGCGAGTCATCGCGCATGGGGGTCCCCCGCCAGTCGCTCATCAAAGTCTGGATCGCCGAGCGATTGGGCGCTCCCAAGGCAAAAACCAAACGAAGTAAGCAGGCCCAACCCGTCGGCGGAGCGAAAACCTGACGCCGGGCTAAAGATTCACCCCGGTGCCTTGGAGTTGGCTCTGGTTGCCCCAGATGATTTGCTGGTAGTCGCAGATTCAGACTTTGCGACCTTTTTATTAAATTGGTCCTATTTGAGCCAATTTGCATATTATTTGAGCCTCTCTGCAATGGCGTGATGCGCTAACTGATGATAGAGTTTCAGCCATCGACTCGGTGGTCGAGTCGCACTCAAACCAACAACTGAAAGGCACAAAAAACTCATGAAACTCAAAATTACTGGATGGAATGATGGGGGGCCGATCGCAGCACGCTTCGCCTTTGGAAAACCGGGTGGGGATGAACCGTTTGCCCCGAGTGACAACCTTAGCCCCGCGGTCAGCTGGTCCGATCTGCCAGCCGACACAAAGTCGCTCGCTCTGATCTTTCATGACCTCGACGTGCCCTCAAAGCCCGATGACGTGAACCAGCCCGATCGCCAAGTCCCGGCTGATCTTCCCCGCTGCCCGTTCTACCATTGGGTGCTGGTGGATATCCCCGCCGAGCTCACGGGAATCGCCGAGGCCGCCGGCTCAGAGGGACTTGTCGGTGGCGGCAAACCCGTCGGACCGACTGCCGTGGGAATTGCCGGGCAAAATGATTACACCGGCTGGTTCGCTGGAGACCCCGATATGGCCGGAGTCTATGGCGGCTATGATGGTCCGTGCCCGCCCTGGAATGATAGCATCTTCCATAACTATATCTTCACGCTCTACGCACTCGATGTTCCTTCGCTCGGCCTCTCGGGAGCATTTACGGGAGCGGATGCGCTCGCGGCGATGGAAGGTCACGTCTTGGGCTCAGCCGCCTACGCCGGGAAGTATTCCATGAACCCCGACGTCCCTGTCTCGTAGGCGCGCCATGGCGATGATGACCGTCCCCGATGATCTGATTGGTTGCATTTCGCGATCAAGCGTGGTCCTGCCACAAGGGACCATCATCGACTACCAAAGCCGCGTCGATTTGGTCGCTCAGCCCGTTCTGATGACCCGACCCACGCTGGTTTTGGTGCGTTCGGGGATCAAGAAGTTCACCTCTGCGCCCTCAGCCGAAACTCGTTTGGCCCCAGCCGGCAGCCTGATCGCCTTCCGGTCGGGCTCCCACCTGATGTCTGAGTTTCGGGCGGAGGACGATTCCTATCAAAGCTTCGTGATATCATTTGAACGGAGCTTCCTAAAACTGGCGATTGGGATGCCATCCGAGTTCACCAAGGAACCGCCCAGATCGCGAGTGGCCGCGAATCTGAGCAGCGATCAGTGGGAGCAACTTCATAAGATGCCAGCCACCATCGAGACGCTCCGGTCTGAAACGGAAAAAGAATTTCGACTGCGGGAATTTATCGTCCTCGCCATGTCCGATCCCGTCATCCGCCAAATGTTCTATCACGAGGTGGCGGACTGGGGCGCCTCGATCGAGCATCGAATCTCCACTGTCTTGAACGCCCACAGCATAAGCCCGTTGCGCGTGGCTGATCTCGCCCTGCTTTGCGGAATGAGCCTCGCCTCCTTCAAACGGTATTTCCAGGACATCTTTAACACTTCACCCGGGGACTGGCTGCACCGAACCCGGCTGGAGCACGCCTATCGATTGGCCGCCCGAAATGAAATGAGCACTCGGGAGATTTGTGCAGCCAGCGGCTACAAGGACGTTTCCAGTTTTATCCGAGCATTCTCCCAGCGCTTCGGCAAAACCCCGCGCGCCATCGCCCGCGGTCAGCCAGCGAAATGACTTCAGCGAAGGTCAAGGGGGATTGTTGGTGAAGCGACCACGAGACTTCAGGTCTTGATTCCTGTCGGCTAATCAAAGGAACCACGGGGCTGTTCGGAGGCGCCTCCTTCTAGTTCCCTAAAGATTCACCCCGGTGCCTTGGAGTTGGCTCTGGTTGCCCCAGATGATTTGCCAGGGGTCGCGGGTCTTGAGCTGAAAGTCCTTTAGCTTCGCTTTCAGGTATTCCAGATTGTCGGCGTGTCGGGGATCGTTCGCGAGGTTAATCAACTCGCCGGGATCAGCGGCCAAATCGTAAAGCTCAAACTCGGCCCGATAGAGATAGTCCTTCACGGTGCGTTGGCCAAAATACTCTCCTTGATTGCGGTAGATTCCCTGCCATGTCGACGCCGCCCAGAGATCGGAAGCAAACGGGTATGGGAGCCCATGG
>CAKZMS010000034.1 GCA_937128785.1 uncultured Opitutaceae bacterium
GGTTGTTCCCCCCGGGCCCGGAATCGTCGTTGGCCCCGATCAAAGTCAGGTTGTTGACGGCCGTTCCGGTATAGACTGCCAGCGCGGTATCGACGGATTGCGAGTAAAGGCTGATCTGGTGGCGTCCGGATTTCGGTGCTTCCCAGCTATACCAGAGCGATTTGCGATTGGCGCCCGAGACATGGGTGGGTTCGCCGGGCTCGAAGGTCGCGCTGGAGTTGGTCGTCGTGATAAGGGGGGCGTCGCCATCGAGCGGTTGGGCCGAGTCAAAGGCGTCGTTGGCCAGGGCGGAGGTGATATTAAGCACCACGAGTCCGGCCGCCGTGCTGTCGACGGCGATCTGGTAGGTGGTGCCCGGGGTCGCGATGAATGCGACCCGCGAGGAGAGAAATCCCGAAGACTCGTTGTCGTTGTCGATGACCCGCGAGAGGCTGGTCAAAGTGTCGCCCGTGTAGACGGCGAGCGTGGTGTCGCCGTCCGACCCACGGGTATCGAGGGAAACCTCGCCGGGGGCGGGAGCCGTCCAGGAAAACCACAGGGAACGGCTCAGGCGCCCGGCGTGAGCGGGTTCTCCGGATTCGGTGGTGGCGTGGGTGGTGCTCGATCGCGCTTTGACTATGTTGCCCTCCAGCAAAGCACGGTCGGCGAAGTCGTCGTGAAATGGTCGGATATCCGTCGTGCGAAGGGCGTCGGCGACGTGCAGACGCCCGCCGGTTATCGACGTTTCGGCAAAGTCACTGGAAGGGCGGGTGCCCCTCAGCAGTCGATTGATGGTGGCCCGGTAGTCGTCCTGGGGAAACTGCGCCTTTAGCAAGGCGACGGCGCCGGCGACCATGGGAGCGGCCATCGACGTGCCACCGCGCGAGACGGTCGAGGTGTTGTCCGCGGCGGACGTGGAAACGATTTCGCTGCCGGGAGCAAATAGGTCCACGGCCCCGGAACCGGTATTGGAGGAGGTCGCGCTATCGGCGAGGCGCGTACCGTTGCCGACCGCCAGAAGATTATCGATTTCGTATGAGGCGGGGTAGGCGCGAGAAAGATCGAGATTGAGCGACTCGTTGCCGGAGGCGGCGACAAAGACGATGCCGGCATCCCGGGCCCGGCGAATCGCCTGCAGCTGGGATTGGCTGAACGCGCCTTCAACGCCGAGGGCGCCGTAGGAGGCGTTGATGACATCCGCACCGTTTTCGATGGCGTAGTTGATACATTCGATTTCGTCCGACGTGGAACCACTCCCATTCTCGCCGCCAAGAAACTTGAGCGGCATAAGCTGAACCTGCCACGCCACCCCCGCGCCCCCCACGCCGTTGTTGGCGGCGGCACCGATGATGCCCGAAACGTGGGTGCCATGTCCCTCGTCCGGCGGGTCGGTGGGATCGCCGGAACCGTCCCGGGCGTTGATGCCGTGCACGTCGTCGACGTAGCCATTGCCGTCGTCGTCCCGATTGTTGCCGGCAATTTCGTCTGAGTTCACCCAAAGATTGGGGGCAATGTCCTGATGGGTGAGCCGGGCCCCGGAATCGATCACGGCCACGACGATATTGCTGGCCGAGGTGCGGATATCCCAAGCTTCGACGGACCCAATGTCCGCGCCGAGGGTGCCGCCGCTTTGGCCATTGTTTTGATGATGCCATTGGGAACCGTCGGCGAAATCGGGATCAGACGGGCTGGCCGCGGTTTGTTTGATGTAGTCGAATTCGACGAACCCATACATGCCGGAGGCCGCGAGATCCGCGCGGGCCTCGGCAATCGTTTTGCCGCCGGACACCCGGATGACGCGCAGTCCATCGATCCGGGCGAACTCCCGATCCAGGCTCAAACCTGCCGCTGCCTCGATGGAAGCGAGTTCGGTGCCCGATACGCCGGGCAGAGGTAACGCCAGCAATTTCTGGTCGGAGTAGCCCTGATCCATCTCCTTGGCTGTGAAAGGAGGTGTTATATCCGCGCCCGCGCTGTCCGCCGCCGCCTGCACGGTGCCCGGCGCCATGGCCATGGTCAGGACCACCAGGAATTTGGGTAACGCGGAAACGACGCGATGCATGATCGGTTCAGACCGGTGGTCGGGCTCCGGGTTCGATATTTCTTACTTCAGCTCGCCAAGATAGTGGCGCAGGGACCGTTGGTAAGCCGTGATGCCGGGGTCCTCCGATGTGTCCAGAAGCGTTTCCATGCTGAGTTGAAGTGCCTCCCGATAATGGCCTTGGTCGTATTTCACCAGAGCGAGGAACGCCGCAAATTCGGGTTGGTCCGGAAACTGACGCTGACCGGAAGTAAGCACCTCGACGGCCCGGTCCAGCTGTCCGAGATTTCGCAACGTGGAGCCCATGCCGATCAACGCCCCACTTTGTTCGTTGGGCGCAAGGCCGAGGGCAATGGCGCTTTCGTAGTGGGGGAGTGCCTCCGCTTCCCGACCGACCGAGTCGAGGGTCCAGGCGAGCTGGTAGGCGATCTCGGCGACGTGGGGATGGGCGGCAATCAGGTCTTTGAGCTGATCCAAAATTCCGTCGGTCTGTCCTCCGTGGCGGGCTCCCGTGATGGCATCCAACGCGGGTTTCCATGCCGGGATTTCATCGTCATTCATGCCCGTAGCAGAAGGAGGTGGGGCCGATTCGCAAGGGACAAGCGGCCTCCGGCAAATGTGCGGGCGGATTTGCTTCCCGCGAAATCTGTTTCTACGCTTTCCATCATTACGCGATTTCATCTGGAATATTCCGATGGGCTCACGCCTCTGATAAGCTTCACCTCCTACACATTATGAAAAAACTACTCCCGATCTTCTCGATTGCCTTCGCTCTCTGCGTTCTCCCGTTCACTGCCTCGGCCCACTGTGGCACTTGCGGCGTTGGTGGTGAGAAAATGGCCGACGATCATTCCCACTCTGTCATTCACGTGGTGACGGTCTCCTGGAACGATGACGCCTCCGAGGCTGACATCCAGAAGGCTCTCGATGGCGTTCACACTCTGGCCAAGGAATATGACGGCATCACCCGCGTGTGGACCCGCACCATCAAGGCCCAAGGCAACCGTTCCCACGCTTTCGTGATGGAATTCAAGGACGAGCAAGCGCTCAAGGACTACGCCGGCAGCGACGCTCAGCAGAAGTGGTATGAAGTCTACCGCCCGGTCCGGGCCGGCAGCACGACGTTTGATATCACGAACTGAGCGGGCTTCGCCTCAACCCCTTCCGACCGGCCCCGCGGGGCCGGTTTTTTTGTGGCCGATCGGGTCGAGTCTGAACGTAAAGCAGGGGGAGATTGGCGCGATGGGATGGGGAGGTCCCAACTGCGTTCATGACACCCCGGTTTTCCTTCATTACCGCCAATTTTGTCGCCCGCCCGTTGGGCTATCGTATGACCGAAGGCTGGAGGCAGGGAGATGACGCCAATCACGCGCAGTTTTCACGGCTGGAGACCTTCGAGGCCGAGTTCGATGCGATGCTCAGTGAGGTGAAGGAGCTCGGTTTTGAAGCGATCGATCTGTGGGCGGCGCACCTGCACTGGAGCTGGGCGTCGCTCGAACACATCGAGATCGCCAAGTCCCTGCTGGCCAAGCATGAGCTGGACGTGCGCAGCTATGCGGCCTGGGTGCCGGGCGAAGTCGCCAACCTGCGGGGAGCCTGCCGATTGTGTCGGGCCCTGGGAATTCCGTATATTTCGGGTTTTGTGGAGGCGGCTGAGAACGCCGAAGCCCGCGATGCTGCCGTGGCCGTGCTGCGCGAGTTTGCCGTGGGGTATGCGATAGAAAATCACCCGGAGACCAGCATTGCCGAGCTGGCGGCACGCTTGGGTGAAGGAGCGGAAGACGTCATTGGTATTGCGCTCGATACTGGTTGGTCGGCGACGCGGAAGTGGGATGCGCTCACGGGGTTGAAGGACCTGCGGGACCGGATTTTCACCGTCCACCTCAAAGACGTGAAAGCTCCCCGGGAGGAAAAGACGGGTTTCGAGTTCATCGACATGGGACACGAAACCTGCCGCTTGGGCGATGGCATTGTGGGGATCGAAGCCATCGTGCACTGGCTCCATGAAATCGGGTTCCGGGGGCCGATGGGCATCGAACACGAACCGGAGGAGTTCGACCCTCGCGAGGATGCCAAGGAGAGTTTGGTGCGGGTCAAGCAATGGT
>CAKZMS010000035.1 GCA_937128785.1 uncultured Opitutaceae bacterium
CTCGAGCGTTTTGGCGGTGAGCCAAGCGACGCTTTTGCGGTTCGCTACACCAACGACGACGATCGTCTTCCCGGTGAGATTTAGAAAATCAGTCATGACGGATTCAGCTCGGCTCCGGCACTTTCCAGGCCACGGCAAACGATACACTCAGAACCCGGGTGCCATCGTCTTTCTTGATATTTCCGCTCATCATGGTGAAGCCGCCCATGGCTTCTTTTTTGACGACTTCGATCAATACCTGGTCACCCGGATAAACGGGATTGCGAAAACGCACGTCACTGATCTTGGCCAACAACGGGACCCCTGCCCCCGGTTCGGCGCCTTCCGCCTGAGCCTGCAACGACATGAAAGCGGCGCCAGCTTGGAAGACGGCTTCGCACAACAGCACTCCCGGGGTGATCGGTGAGCCCGGATAATGCCCGCTGTAAAAGTCCTCTTCGGCCCGCCAAACGCGGCGAGCCGTCAGGGCGGTATCGCTCTTCTCGACCACCTCGTCGATGAAGAGAAACGGCGGACGGTGTGGTATCAGGTCAGTGATCTTTTGGGACATCAGAATCAATTGCTGGCCGGTTCGGCCTGTTTTTGGGCGTAGAGCACCTTGTCGATCTTGTTGGCGGTGATCACGCCATAATTGATGGTGCCCAACCAGCCCGACATGATGATGCCGACCGACCCGGCATGGTAGAGGCCGGGAAGTTTTTCAGACAAATCCATCGAAACCTTGCGGCCCTCGAACTTGGTGCCAAACGACGTGCCCGCCATGTGCGTGGTGTCGCGTTCCACCGTTCGCGGCGTGGCTGCTTCCATCCAGTCGATCTTCTCGCGCACGCCGGGGATGAAGTTCTCCAGCGAATTGATCGCTTCGTCGATCAGTCGTTGTTTGTGCCGAGCGTATTCCTCGTCCGAAAGGTCGTTCCACTGCGGATAGCGACCATTGAGCGAGGCCACCACCGTGTAGCGGTCGGACCCGGGGCGGGTGTCAGGATAGTAGACCGAAAACGTGCGACTGGTGGTATGCAGGTCCACGAGTTCGGAGCTGCTGTATTCGGGAGCTGATGAGGTGAATACCAGATCGCCGATATTGGGAATGCTCTCCCCTTTACGAATCCCGAGATAAACCTGACACGAGCTGGTGTTGATGCGCACGGCCTCAGCGTCGGCGATGTAGTCGGCGTCGAAGTTATCCTTACCGGCCAGACGGAAAATGGTGTTCTTAATATTCGCGTTGGAGAGCACGGCCTTCGCGCGAATCGTGCGACCGTTCTTACCTGCGACCACTCCGGCAACGACCTTCTGTCCGTCCCGTTCTTCCACGAGAAGCTTCTCGACCATCACATGCTTGCGGCACTCGACGCCGTTGGACTTCAACTCGGCGATCATCTTCTTGATCAAGAGGTCTGAGCCGCCTTGGAACGTCCAAACGCCCGCCCCCATGAAATTCGAGAAGACGATACCGTAAGTGATTGCCGGATCCTCCGGCGTGGAACCGTTGGCATAAGTGATCGGCTCCATGAGCAACCGGTGCACATCCTTACGTCCCGGGAAGAATCGTTCGAACATCTCACCGGTGGTCTCCTGGTTGTCATCGTAGAAGTTCATCGAACGCAGGTGGTCGTAGAACGCCTCGACGGTTTCGACCGGCACCTTGAAATCTTCGACCAGGACCCGCGTGTAATCATCGCGGGTGAAGTCGGTCCAGACATCCATTTGCGGATTCACGAAGCGCACGTCCTTCAGCTGCACGATCGAGTCCGCGATCTCCTTGGACCAGTATTTGCGGCAGGATTTTTTCATCCCGATGGGGAATCCGTGCAGCGAAATGTCGA
>CAKZMS010000036.1 GCA_937128785.1 uncultured Opitutaceae bacterium
TGTTGAATGATCCCCGCGTGGATAAATTCCTGCACCGGTTCCTCGACTACTGGCTCCAGCTGCGCGACATCAAACTGAACGCGCCCGACGCGTCGCTCTACACCGACTATTACCTCGACGAGCTGCTCACCGAATCCGCCCTGCGGGAGACCCGTTTGTTCGTCCGCGAGTTGGTCGACCGGGACCTGCCCGCCCGCAACCTGATCGACTCCGACTTCACGTTTCTCAACGAGCGCCTGGCCGCACACTACGACCTTCCCGCCGTCACCGGTGTGAACCCCCGGCGCGTGGCCCTGCCGGAGGATTCACCCCGCGGCGGACTGCTCACCCAGGCCAGCGTGCTGACCGTCACCGCCAACGGCACCACCACCTCGCCCGTGCTGCGCGGCGTCTGGATCATGGAGCGCATCATGGGAGTCCCTATCGAACCGCCGCCTTCCGGCATCGAAGCCGTCGAGCCCGACACCCGCGGAGCCACGACCATCCGCGAGCAACTCGACCTGCACAAACAGTCCGTCTCCTGCAACTCGTGCCACGCAAAATTCGATCCCGCCGGTTTTGCGCTTGAGAGCTTCGACGTGATGGGCGGCTGGCAGGACCACTACCGCGCCGTCAACAATGAGGCGGTCCCGGTGCCCGGCGTCGGCAAAAACGGACACGCCTACTACTTCCACTATGGCCAACCCGTCGACAGCAGCGGGCAACTCCCCGACGGCCGCAGCTTCGAAGACATCAACGAGTTCAAGGCGCACCTCCTCGCCGACGAACGCGCCGTCGCCCGCAATCTCGCAAAACAGCTGATCGTCTACAGCACCGGTGCCCCGGTCAGCTTCGCCGACAGACTTGAGGTGGAGCGCATCCTCGACCAAGCTGCCGCTGCCGAATACGGCGTTCGATCGATCATCCACGCCGTAGTCCAGAGCGAGCTGTTCCGCATCAAGTAGCCCCGACCCCGACTTTCCGATGTATATTTCCACCCCCGACAACCGCATCAGTAGACGCCGGATGCTTCGCGGTCTGGGCGTGGCCATGGGACTGCCGCTGCTCAATGCCATGACCCCGGTTTTCGGCCGCGCCGCGCGGACCGCGACCACGGCTCAAGCTCCGCAACGCATGATCGGGATCTGTAACAATCTGGGCCTGCTACCCGACCATTTCTTCCCGACCGGCCAGGGACTCTCGTATCAACTTTCTCCTTACCTGGAAAGGTTGGCCCGGCATCGCGACCGCTTTTCCGTCTTCAGTGGGGTTTCGCATCCCGGGGTCGATGGTTCGCACTCGTCGGATGTTTCGTTTCTCACCGCCGCCCCCCATCCGGCCAGTGGCGGTTTCCGCAATTCCATTTCCCTCGACCAATACATCGCGGAAAAAATCGGTGACCAGACCCGCTTCCCTTCCCTGACTCTCGGGGTGAATCCCAAGCAGGGCCGGCGCAGCCTGTCATGGACCCGTTCGGGGGTGCTCATTCCCTGCGAGGGAGAAGCGTCCACCGTCTATCGCCAACTCTTCCTCCAAGGCAGTGAGGCCGAGGTGGAGGAGCAAATGCGCAAACTCGAACTCGGCCAAAGCATCATGGACGCGGTTTCCGATCAGTCCCGCGCGCTGCGCCACCGCTTGGGCGCAGAGGACCGGGAACGCATGGATCAGTATCAAACGGCCGTGCGTGATCTCGAAACCCGCATGGTGAAGGCCCGCGAATGGAAACGCACCCCCAAGCCGGTGACCGATGTCCCGATGCCGGAGGATCCCGCCTCGCCGACCGATTACCTCAGGAAAGCCGATTTGATGTATCAGATGGCCCACCTCGCCTTCGAGTCCGATTCCACCCGCTGCATCACTCTCCTGCTCGACAGCAACAACTCGCCCACGATCTCCGTGCCGGGCGAGAAGATATCCGACGGCTACCACAATCTCTCCCATCACGGTAAAAACCCGGACAAGCTGGCCCAACTTGAATCCATTGATCACTCGCACATGCGGCTCCTCAACGGCTTTCTGGATCGGTTGCGCGCTTCCGAGGAGGGACGGGCCACGCTCCTTGACAACACGTTGGTGATGTATGGCAGCAACTTCGGCGACGCCAACAAACACACCACGACCAACATGCCGGTAATCCTGGCGGGGGGGCGGATCAAACACGGCCAACACCTCG
>CAKZMS010000037.1 GCA_937128785.1 uncultured Opitutaceae bacterium
GGCGGCCAAACCATCGGCCTTGATGACCATGGGGGCTCCGCGCTCGCGGAGGTAGGCCAGGGCCGGTTCGACCTTATCAAACTCCGCCGCCGGAGCCGTCGGGATGTCATATTTTTGCAGCACCCGTTTGGTCCGGATCTTGGAAGCTTCCAATTCACCACCGTCGGCTTTGGGGCCGAAAGCGGGGATTCCCGCGGCCATCAGCCGATCTACCAGACCTAGCGCCAATGGCACTTCCGGACCCACGACGACAAAGCCGACACGCTCGGAGGAAGCCAACTGGACCAACCCATCGATGTCGTCAGCTGCAACCGGATGGCAACGTGCGCCTTCGACTGCCATCCCGGGATTACCTGGCGCCGCCAAGATCCGGGGAGAGGTCGGGGATCGAGCGATGGCTTTGACCAAGGCATGTTCTCGGCCGCCTGAACCGACGACCAATACGGATTCGGGGAGAGGGGGAGTGACGGCGGTTTCGGCCATGTTTTGATAACTCGTCTATCCCAAAATCCACGCAATGAAGAAATGTGAATTCTACGTAGGAGTATGGGGTTGATTCCTCGCTACGAGCCGCGGAGAATTGGAATCCACAAATGCGAAAACGGAGAAAATTGAGGGGATTCACCCTCGTCGAGATCATGGTCGTGGTGACCCTCATCGGGTTTCTGGCAATGTTGTCGGTGCCGGTATTCAAGCGCATCAAGCTACGGGCCTTATCCGCGACCTTCACCGCGGACACCCGCTTGTTTTCCGAGGCCTTTCAACGCTATGCCCAGCAAAACGGATCCTTTCCGGATACCGCGGGCGTGGCGACGATTCCGACCGGAATGGACGAGTATATCGATCTCAACGACTGGAGCAAAACGACGTCTTTGGGCGGGAATTACCGTTGGCTTAACATTCCGTCAGCCGACGCCCAGCGCGGGCAGTATGAGATCGGGGTGGTGCAGGTAGTCGGGGCTACGGTTTCCTTGGAGGAAATGGAACTAATTGATACGTGGATTGACGATGGTAATGTCGCCACTGGTAACGTCATCGTCAGTGGTGCCGGTTCCGTTGTGTTTTTCATCGTGGAAATCTGAGCATATGACTTCCATTCCCGTTTTACTATCCGCTGAAGGTCTCTCGACCGATTGCGCCACACCTGAAAAGGGGCGCAAGGTCCCCATGTCCAAAATGGACGCGGAGCGCGCATTGGAGAGACTGCGCGCGTTCGCGGGACTATCTTCGATTCAATTGGCAGATGCCAAGATTACGATCGCCCGGGGAGAACTCAGATTAGTGGTCACAAATGCCGGTGGCCGACTGATGGTCGTCGAGAGCAAATCGGCCGATGCCACCCCGTTTGAGAAGAGTCCCGAAGAGATCACCTCGTGGCTGATGTCAGTCGAGGGCTCCAAATCGACTTCGGCCAAGGCCGGCAAAGCCTCCGGTGGCGGCGGCGCGATGGTATCGATTGCGGGTGAGGGGAAAAAGATCGCGCTGATCGTGGTGTTGCTAATTGGCACCGGTATCATGGCGTGGATCAATTTCGGTCCCCGTACTCCGCCTGAAGGTATTCAGTTTATCGAACACCCGGTTCGGGTGGCCGGTTTGAATGAGGTATTCGGCGGTCGCTACGGAGACTTGGCAGATCCAAGCCAGGTGGTTTTCATCGTGAAAGAAGATGAACTGCGGGTTCACCTCATCACTCCCACGGGAATGGAGCCGGAGCCGCTTCGCGTAATGTCCTACCGCTATGGCAGTATGGGGCTCAACGAGGTATTGGTGGCGGAAAACGGGGCTATTCTGGAGCGCGACGAAACGGGTAACCTGATTCACGTCGGCACGATTTATCCGAAGATTCGGAGCTGACCGCTCCGCATCGGGTCGGCGCTCAGAGCACCTGGAGTTTGTCCCGGTAAAATTCGATGACCTCTTCCGGGTCGTTGGTGAACAGTAGGTAATCTGCCATCCAAGCCGGTGCTCGCCCGGCGGAAATCATCGTCTCCAATTGTTTGCGGAGGTCCTTGAAATAGGCCGCATCGAAGAAGACGAACGGAACGCGCGGCCGGATGCCCAGCTTCAAGTTGCAGAGCTCGATGCCAATTTCCTCAAGCGTGCCGACGCCACCGACGTTGAAGACGCAAAAATCCGCGACCTCGAACCACTTTTGGCGGAAATGGCGCGAGGATTCTTGGAAGGTGTTGAAGAAATCCACGCCAAGCTCCGGCGGTTGGGCTTCGAGTTCCAGAAAGCATGCACCGGTCAGACTGCCCTTGGCGCGGGCCTGCTCACAGGCGAGACCCATTACGCCGCCGCCGCCGCCGGTGATCATTCCGACATTGGGGGCCATGTAGTCGGTCAATTTTTCAATCAGTGCACTGATCCGGGCTTCTTGCCGCGGCTTCAGGCCCACGGCGCTGCCATAGAACGACAATACTGTGGATTCCTGAAAGCGGCGTCCCATTTCCTGGCGGAGGAAAAACCCGTGGTCTTTCTTGTAGGTGTGCCGGTAGAGGTCTCCGAGTTGCGGCGTGAACCAATAGACTTCGATGCC
>CAKZMS010000038.1 GCA_937128785.1 uncultured Opitutaceae bacterium
GGTCCATGGCGTGCCAGCCACTCAGAGGCGAGCTGCGATCGGGGTCCATGCGCCACCGGCCTTCGAGATCAGGTTGACCGGCAAAACTCAGGCTTACGCCCATCACGAGTCCCACCAACAAGAGCTTGATAATTCTTTGAATATTCATTTGGGGGCAATCACCCATCGGAGCTCATGGCTGACCTCAACGCAATGTTTACGTCTGTAAATTAGCATAATTGTAGTAATGAAATTTCACTCCATCTTTCCATCTATCGCAAAACCGTTCTTCGTGAGGCGAACCACCTATCGCAGGGTTCCCCGTTTGCCCGCCTACCCGGCCAAAACCGCTTAAGTCCGCCCCGGCAAGGGATTCCAAATCTCTGAAAATTGCGCTTGCGCCACCCTCCCGGGTTTTGGAAGTTGGACCCTTGCGTTAGTGGAACTCCGCCGGTTGCGGGGTGCCACCATGACTGGTCCCGCACCCTGCGGGATTGGAACGGTGGTTTCGGCCGACGTCTCAGTTAGCGCTGGGACGAAAGCGGGAATCACGGGGTTTCGGCCCCCAATCAGTCGTGAACACCTAAATCAAACCATATGTCTACAGTCGCTAAACCCGAAATCATCGCAGAATTTAAAACTCACGATAAGGATACCGGATCTTCCGAAGTCCAAATCGCGATCCTCACCGCCCGGATCAATCACCTGACCGAGCATCTTCGCACCCACCGCAAGGACTTCCATAGTCGCCGCGGCCTGCTGCAAATGGCCTCCCGCCGTCGTAAACTGCTCGACTACGTCAAGCGCCACGACCTCGCCAAGTATCAGGAGCTTCTCCAGAAGCTGAACCTGCGCAAGTAACCCCCTTTCCACGGGCGACCCCTCTCCGGGTCGCCCGTTGTTCTTTTCAGCTTCCTCGCTTTTTCTTCGATCGGGACATTTCTGGGTGCTTCCACTCCCCTGGCGGCACCCAGAAATCTCTCGAACCGGATTTGAGAATTTCGCGAGAGCGGCTACCGCTCATTTCCCCCCTTTCCGGGACCGGCACCGCAAGGTGACCGCGTTTGCAATTCGGCAAACCTGACCGGCCCCATTTGGAACCCCTCTGCTGACGTGTTGCAGCGAGGTTCCGTTCTGTCCGCAACACGTCACACCCGTTAAGATAAATGAATAACAAACAAACTGTAGAAGTCTCCGAGTTGGGACTCTCTTTCACCACCGGTGACATGGCGAAATTCGCCAATGGCGCCGTCACCGTAACCCAAGGCGAGACCAAGGTGTTCGTGTCGGCTACCGCCGCCACCACCATGCGCCCCGGTCAGGACTTCTTTCCCCTGACTGTCGACTACCGCGAAAAATACTCCGCGGCCGGTCGTTTCCCCGGCGGATTCTTCAAGCGCGAGGGTCGCCCCTCCGAGAAGGAAATCCTCACCTCCCGTCTCTGTGACCGTCCTTGCCGTCCGCTTTTCCCCGAGGGTTTCCTCAACGAGGTTCAGCTCATTGGTCTGTTGCTCTCGTGTGACCAGATCAACGAGTCCGACATCCTCATGCTCAACGGCTGTTCGGCCGCCCTCGCCATCTCCGACATTCCCTGGAATGGCCCGATCGGCGCCGTGCGCGTGGCTGAAATCGACGGCGAGTTCGTCTCCAACCCGACGATCGAGCAGATGTTCTCCAGCACCCTCGACCTGATCTATGTCGGCACCAAGACCGAGATGCTCATGATCGAAGGTTCCGCTGACCAGATCCCGGAAGAGCGCTTCATCGAGGCCCTCGAGTATGGCCAAGCCGCTATCCAGCCCATCATCACCGCGATTGAAGAGCTCAAGGAAAAGGCCGGTAAGGAGAAGAAGGAATTCGATCTCGTCAAAGCTTCCGACGAAGCCCGCGCCATCATCGAAGAAGTCGCCGGTGACCGCGTCGGTCCCGCCATCTTCGGTTTCGATCGCCCGGTGCGTAACGCCAACCTCCAGGTCATCAAAGATGAGGCCAAGGAAGCCGTAGACGCCAAGCGCGGCGAAGGCACCTGCACCGATGTCGATCTCGCCATCGTGTTTGAGGACCTCCAGGAAAAGGCCTACCGCGAAACCGTCCTCACCAAGGGCGAGCGCGCCGACGGCCGTAAGTCAGAGGACCTTCGCCAGATCGACTGTGAAGTTGGCGTCCTTCCCCGCGTGCATGGTTCCGCCCTGTTCCAACGCGGCGACACCCAAGGCCTCGTGCTCACCACCCTCGGCCCCACCAAGGAAGCCCAGTCCATGGACGGCCTCACCGGTGGTGCGACTTCCAAGTCCTTCATCCTGCACTACAACATGCCTCCCTTCACCGTCGGTGAAGCCGGTCGCTTCGGTGGTCAAAGCCGTCGCGAAATCGGTCACGGTGCCCTCGCCGAGCGTTCGCTCGTGCCCGTGCTCCCTGCCGAGGACGTGTTCCCCTACTCCATCCGTGTCGTCTCCGAGCTCATGGCCTCCAACGGCTCGACCTCGATGGCTTCGATCTGCGGCGGCTGCTTGTCCCTCATGGACGCCGGTGTGCCGATCATCGCTCCGGTTGCCGGTATCTCCTGCGGTCTCATTTCCGAGAACCCCGAGAAGCCGACCGAAGGCAAGTGGGAAACCATCACCGACATCCTCGGTGAGGAAGATCACGTCGGTGACATGGACTTCAAACTCGCCGGCACCACCGAAGGTATCACGGGCTTCCAGCTCGACCTGAAGATCAAGGGTCTGCCGCACGAGATCGCCAAAAAGGCCGTCTACCAATGCCGCGACGCCCGCGTTGCCATCCTCAAGAAGATGCTCGAGTCCATCCCTGCTCCTCGCAAGGACCTCAGCACCTACGCGCCCCGGATTCAAACCATCCAGATCAACCCCGAGAAGATCGGTCTCCTCATCGGACCGGGTGGCAAGACCATCCGCCGCATCGTGGAAACGACCGGCGCTCAGGTTGACATCTCGGATGACGATTCCGGCAAGGTGTTCATCTACTCCAACAACGCGGACTCCATGAACCGTGCCGTGCAGGAAATCGACGCCCTCTGTGGCGGCGGTTCCCAAATCGAAGAAGGCAAGATCTACGAAGGCCGGGTCACTGGCACCAAGGACTTCGGCGCCTTCGTCGAATGCCTCCCTGGTAAGGAAGGTCTCTGCCACATCTCCGAGCTGGCCGACTTCCGCGTCCGCCGCACCGAAGATGTCTGCAAGGTTGGTGATTCCATCACCGTCAAGTGCATCGGCATCGACGAGCGCTCCCAGAAAGTGCGTCTCTCCCGCAAGGCTGCCATGGCCGAGCTCGAGGCAAACAAGGAAGCCGAAGGTGGCGACGAAGAAGCCCCTGAAGCAGAAGGCAACGACGACGGCGGCGAAGAGCCCAAGTCCGAGTAAGACTTAATTAAACAACCTCGCCGAAGCTCCTCGCGAGCGAAGGCGGGCAGCCCGCGGCCCTCACCGGCCGCGGGCTTTTTTGTGCCTCAACCGTCTTTCAAGCCTCGTTGTTCGTTGAACATTCGTCCTTAGTCGTTCCTCCCACCCTTCTCCTTCCCCATCCGCCCTGACTCCATTTTTCCAGACCCCTGATGACGCAACACTGTCGGGCATAAAGCCCGACAGTCCCGTCCACCTTTCGTTCTTAGACCTTCGTCATTGGTCATTCGTCATTCGCCATCCTCTTCACCGACCGCGGGCTTTTTTATGCACTTTCATCCGCAGCCAAACTGTAGCCGGGGGCGTCGACCCCGGTTTCCGTGCCTCAAAGCATCCTTCTCGTTCTCTTAATCGTTCTCGTTCTCCTTCCCCATCCGCCCCAACCGGATAAGCCAAATCCCGTAGCGCCGTGCTTCAGCCGGCGTTTCCCGGGGCCTGCGAAAGCCCGGCACTACGCCGAAACCCTCCATGTTATTGCGCACCCGAGCCTCATCGCCTGCCTGACTCGGCCTTGACCAGTCTAAGCTTTATGATACTTTATCTATCATGAAAACAGCCACCGTCGCCGACTTGCGAAACCAGTTTTCCCGGATCTCACGGGACCTCCTGGCGGGAGAGTCCATTACCATAACGAAAAGAGGACGGCCCTTCGCCGTGCTCGCGCCGGCCCAGCCCCGCAAGGTTACATCGCCGGGACCGATCAACCATCTGGCTCGGCTGGATAAGATCTATGCTGACGGACCCGCGACATCTTCCACTGCGCCGGGCGGCGTGCTCGACGAATCTCGGGGCGCACGATGACGACCTACATCGCTACGGGGATACTCCTACAAGCCTACGTCCTGGAGCCCGACTCGGCGACGGCGACCAAGCTGATTGAGTCCGCGGGATCCGAAATCATCTACTCGCATCTGCACGAGCTGGAAATG
>CAKZMS010000039.1 GCA_937128785.1 uncultured Opitutaceae bacterium
GCTATCTCGGCGGTTTGCTCAGTTTGGTGATCGCGCTGGTGATTATCCAAAGCGGAGAAGGGCGCGCGCAGTGGACGTTTCTGGCGACGGGACTCTTCTTTTTTGGCGCGAGTTTACCGACCCTGTTGTTGCTCAAGGAGCGGGCAAAGCCGCGTCCACTGGCTCCGGGGCAGACTTACCGGCAGCTGGCGTGGAAGCAGTTTGGTGACATGCGCCGGGAGCTGCCGCAGCACCGGAAATTACTGAAGTTTTTTGGCGCGATGACCTGCTATTTGGCCGGCCTGATGGCGGTGGTGGGTTTTGCCGCGGGGTATGCGACCGAGGTGATCGGCATGGAGCAGTCCCAGATCATCGGACTGTTCATCGTGCTGCAGTTGGCGGGCGTGGCCGGGGCGTTTGGATTTGGATTTTTGCAGGACCGCACGGGTCCCAAGATTCCGTTGGCGGCGGCCTTGGTTATCTGGATGGCCGCGTGTTTGTGGGCCGCGGTGTGCACCACCGTGACGGAGTTTTATGCCATCGGGGTTTTGGCGGGGATCGGCATGGGTTCGCTGCAGTCGGCGAGTCGTGCCGTGGTGTCCACGCTGACTCCGCCCGGGCGTTCCGGAGAGTTTTTTGGCTACTGGGGATTCTTTGCCAAACTCGCGGCGGTCATCGGCACCTTTGTATTTGGGAACATGGTTTCGCTGACGGACTACCGGGTCGCGATCACCGCCAACACCGGATTCTTCCTCGTGGGTCTCATCATTCTGCTGCGAATCAAGTTACCGCGGGGTGACGGCGATACATGAAATTAACTCCTCCGAGTTGGCACGAAGGTTGCACTTAAGGACGCGAAGTTCCTCTTAGTGGAGCTGTCGGGAGTTCTTTGATTCGGGGATCCACCCCTGCGCTTTCGGGCAACGTGAGTTCGCGAGTTTCCTCACGTTGTCCGGTTCGGTTTCGGCCGGACCTCGGTTCGGTCGGATGTGCTCCGGTTCTATTCAGATCCGGGGCAACCAAACCAAAAAACCAAAACGGTGTCCTGCCGTCTCAGGACAAACACCATGAACGCAGTAAAGAAACTCGCAATCGTGCTCAGCCTCGGTGCTTCGGTCGTTTCCGCTTCGGCGGCCTCGATTGAAAAAGCCTACGTCGAATCGTTCGACGGTGTGACTGACCAACCGGTTCCCGTATCGGTGGTGGCTCCGGCCATCCTCGCTGATCGGGGAGCGGAGGTCATTCTCGAGTTCGTGGTTGATACCGCCGGGGTGCCGCAAGGCATCAAGGTGGCATCTTCCAACAACGAGAAGCTCGCCGCCGCCGCGATCAAAGCCGTGACCGAATGGCGTTTCACGCCACGGGTCAAAGATGGCGAAGCAGTGGAGTCGAAAGTTCGTCTCCCGTTCGTCGCCGGCCTGCCGGGGATCTCGAATGATCGTTACGCGATCTTCTGAGATGCGCTTGAGTAGCTAGATAAAGATAGAAAACAACCGGGCCGTCCTGCTCCCCAGCGGGGCGGCCCGTATTCTTTGGAGAGGTAGGGCGGTCTCGCCGAGACCGCCGGTTTCATTGTGTTGGGTTTGCGGTGTTGTCTTACCACTCCTCCGCAATCGGCGCGCTGGGCCAGCAAGCCCTACCTTCTCGCCTAAGCCGAGCTCGGTGGCACCTGGCGAAAGCTGGTGGCCAAGTGGCGCTCCGCTTGGCGCAGAACATCCCGGCTGGAAGTGCCCTCGGCCAGTGATTTCTCGATCTTTTTGATGGACAGGGAGGGACGTCCGATATGGCAGACGGGTTCACCGGGTTTTACTCCCGGGAGTGTGGTCATCCCGAGCACGATGCCATTGATCGGCGATGTGAGCACGTTCTGATCCTCGCCCATGATGGAGACGTTTGACGCGATCTCCTGGCCGGCTTTGACGATTTGTCCCGGGGCCACATGAAAACGCAAAATACCGCCCACCTTGGCGCGCACCCACACTGTCCGGTTTACCCGGGTTTGATAGGCGGGGATGGTCGGTTTGCCTCGCAACATGTCGAGACTGATCAGCACATTGCGCACGCCTCTCACACCGAACTGCACCATGGCGGGCTCGATTTTCCATGGTTCTCCCGCTTCCACACAAATGGTCGGGCAACCGGCGGCACACGCTTCGCGCCGGAATGACCCCTCTGGCCCGGCCCCGCCGATCAGCAGCTCGGCGCCAAAAGCCTCGGCGATCTTGCGGATCTTGGGATCGGATAGTTTCGCGCGGATGTTAGGGTAGTTGGTGCGTTGGATGGCGGCGGTATGCAGATCGATACCGTAGTCGCATTTGCGCACGACGTTCTCGAAAAACGCGTGTGCCACCCGGGCGGCGAGACTGCCGTTGGGCGATCCGGGAAAACTTCGGTTGAGATCACGCCGATCGGGCAGGTAGCGCTCGTTGGCTTCGAACCCGAACACGTTCACCACCGGCACCAGAATCAGTGTGCCCCGGCTAAGACTGAGCGAATCATGGAACAGCAGGTCGTGGATGACGCCCACGCCGTTGAGCTCATCGCCGTGGATGGCGGCGGTCACGAAGACGACCGGGCCGGGCTTTTTGGCGCGGATCACGCGCAGGCGGATCGACACGTCGTCACCGAGATAAGTCTCGGAGACTTTGAGACGGATGTCGGCTTGCTGTCCGGCGGCGACGGTTTGGCCGGCGATATTAAAACGACGGCGGGAAGTGGGTTGAGCGGTCATCAGGATTCCGTCTTTTTCTTCACCGATTTCTTCTTCGGGCGGCGTCGTGCGTTGAGATCGGGCACCAGGTTGAGCAGGGCTGATTTCACGCCGTAACACACTAGCACGTCGCCGGCCATGATGGCCCGATCATTGCGGGGGTTGGGGATGGTTATGCCGCCTCGTTGAATGCTGAGGATCACGATGTCTTTGTCGCGGAGCCCGGTGTCTTTCACGCTCTTGCCGACAAATTCGGAATCGGGTCCGACGGGCAACTCAGCGACCTGATAGCCGCGGGCAAGCGTGAGGCGGTGACGGATATCGAAGTCCTCGAAACGGACCTGATCCTCGAGGTGCTTGATGATGTCTCCGGCGATATCGAGGCCGGTCGCCTTTTCGATGCCTTCCAAGCCGGGCGAGGAATTGACCTCCATGATCTGGGGACCGTCCGTGCCCTCGAGCATATCGACGCCGGCTACGCGCAGGCCGAGAATATGGGCGGCGCGCACTGCCGTGGCTTCGAATTCCGGAGAAAGCGTCACTGCTTCGGTGGTGCCGCCGCGATGCACGTTGCTCCGGAACTCGGTCCCGACGGCACTGCGGCGCATGGCGGCCACGACCCGGTCGCCGATGACGAAGGCGCGCAGATCTTTGCCCTTACTCTCGGCGACGAACTTTTGGATGATCACCTGTTGGCTGGTGCTCTGCAGGGTTTCGATGATGGCCTCGGCGACCTTGGTGGTTTCGGCTAGAATCACGCCGATGCCTTGGGTGCCCTCGAGAAGTTTGATCACGACCGGAGCCCCGCCGACCCGTTCGATAGCTCCTAGGATACTTTTGCGGTCGCGCACGAAGGCGGTGGCCGGCATGCCCAATTTGTAGCGACTCAGCACCTGCAGGGAACGCAGCTTGTCCCGCGACATGGTGATGGCGTGGGATCCATTGAGGGTGAAGGTGCCCATTTGCTCGAACTGTCGCACCACCGCGGTGCCGTAAAACGTCACGGAAGATCCGATGCGCGGGATGACCGCGTCGTAAGAGCTCAGTTCTTTTCCCCGGTAGTCGATCGAGGGACCGTCGGTGTCGAGATGGATACCCATCTTCATGACATTGAGCCCGACGATCTTGTGACCTCGCTTCTCGGCGGCCTCTCTCAAGCGAGTGGACGAGTAGTTTTTGGGCTCACGGGTGAGCAGGGCGATTTTCATTTGGATTTCCTTTTCATGACTCGTTTCCGCGTCAGGTAGGTGCGCCCGGCGTCGACGATATAGTGAGGCGAGAGTGCGGAGCGTCCGATGAGCATGCGGCAAAGCATGTTCTCGCGGCTGACCAAGGTAAATTCAGCTAGCTCGCTCCGCCCGCCCAACTCCAGCGTCGTCGCCACCACATAGCGGGTCTCACGCTCACCGTTGCTGGATTTGATCACGGTCGTGCGGACGATGTCGGCGGTGATCCATTTGCGTCGCCGCCGATGTTGATTGCTCAGCACGACATCGAATCGAATCTTCTCACGGGGCAGGAGCTCGATTTGGTCGACGTCTAAGGCCGAGGTTTTTGCGCCGGTATCGATCTTTGCGCGCAACTTCGGAATGTGCCAATCAGGCAGGGCGATCAACTCCCGCCAACCGACAGTGATCTTGGGAGCAGTGGGCATGGAACCACGGGATTAGAAAGCAGCCAAGATGCAAGATTAGATGGCGCCTGATTTTGGGATCCGCGAAACGCTGAAGATAGGGGTAACTTACGGACTCGCCTGCTCCAGCAGGGCGGCGCATGTTCGGCCGCTGATGGGATCCGCTGTCATTTATGTCGCGGCCGTGCTGGTCGCCAACCTTACCGCCACGTGGTTCATTCCGCTGCCGATTTTTGGGCAGGTGGCGGTGGGCACGTTTGTGTTCGGATTCACCTTTACCCAGCGCGATCGCATGCATCGCAAGGGCCGCAAGTTTGTCTATGCCGTGATCTTCATGGCGGCGTTTCTCAGCGCTATGTTGTCGGTGGTCGGGCAAGTGGAGCCACGGATCATTCTCGCGTCGGTCATCGCAATCATTCTGTCGGAAACCGCTGATACCGAGGTCTACCAACGGCTCCTGGCTAAGTCGTGGTGGCACCGGGTGTTGTCGTCCAACGCGGTGAGCATTCCGCTCGATTCGATCTTCTTCAACCTGGTGGCGTTCCTCGGGGTGTTTGATGCGCGGTTTCTTGTGTCACTGATTGTCGGCGAGATCGTCGTGAAATTTGCCGTCGGGGCGGTCACCGCCATTTGGCGCAGCAAGCACGAGCGTCCCGCCAAGGCTGACAGTCCCACAACTTAACCCCAACAGTGGATCCTATAATCTCAAGGGAACGATGAGGATATAGGCTAGTTTAACCAATATGGTTAAACTAGCGCACGGGTAGTCTCCAGAGCGCTAGTTTTTTGGTTGTTTCCGAGGCTTGGGCTTGGGTCGAGCTCAAGTTCAGGCGACGGAGTCGGAAGGGAGGGGCGGCGGACGGCGAGGGGGGCGGATGTGGTGCAGGGCGCGGCGTCGGCGGACAAACTGCAGGCCCGCGGCGGCGGTCAACACCGCCATGATAGCCACGGCCCAACGGGGACCGAGGGTGGCCGCCAGGCTGCCGGCAGCCAGGCGGCCGAGGGGGAACATGCCTTGGCCCATGGCAAACAGGCCCATGACGCGGGAACGTTTGTCGTCGGCGACCTGCGATTGGATGAGGGTGTTGTTGCCGGCCATGCACAGGACGGCGCCGAAGCCGGTCGCCATCATGCACAGCAGGGTGAGGAGAAGCCAGGGGCTCAGCGCAATCCCGAGCTGACCGATGGCGATGGCGCCGGAGCCGATGGCAATCCAACTGGGCAGGCCATCGGGCGAAGGACGACGGGCGAGCATAACGGCGCTGATAAGGGCTCCGGCTCCCACGATGGAAAACATCAGTCCGAGCATCTTGCTGTCGCCACCGTAGATATCGCGGGCGAAGATGGGCGCGAGGGTGCTGGAGGCAAACCCGGCAAACGCAATCATCGGGATCATGGTGAGCGAAGCCTGCAGGCTCTTATGGTTGCGGACGTATTTTAATCCGATCCGCAGATCGGTAAGCGGGTGATTCTTACGATCGGATTTTTTTCGCCGCCGCCGCGGCAGCCGCATTGCGAGGATGGACGTGAGGATGGCGGCATAGGACGTGGCATCCAGCAGGTAGCAGAGTCCGGGGCCAGAGGTCGCGATGAGGATTCCGGCGATCGCCGGCCCGATGAGCCGCGAGGCGTTGAAGAGGGAGGAGTTGAGCGCGATGGCGTTGGGCAGGTCGTCCTTGCGATCGACCAAATCGACGATGAAAGCCTGTCGCGTGGGAAACTCCGCTGCGTTGATAAACCCTCGAATGGTGACGAGTATCAGAAGCCGGGTGACGGTAATTTCCCCGATCAATGTGAGCACGGCTAGGCTGGCAGCTTGCGCGGCACACAGGCAGTTGAGCCACCACATCAGTCGCTGGCGGGGAAACCGATCGCCGAGGAGGCCGCCCAGGGGCGCGAGCAGGAGAACGGGTAGCTGATTCGCGAACGGCAGAAACCCCAGGTAGAACGCGTTGTTGGAGAGTTCGTAGATGAGCCAGGCCGAGGCCGTCAGCGTCATCCAGTTTCCCATCAGCGAAAACGCCTGACCGACAAAGAAGAGACGGTAGTTGGCGGAGTTGAGAGCGCGGAGAGATCGGGAGAACGTCACGTAGGAGTGATTACCTTCTGATTAAGGCTACG
>CAKZMS010000040.1 GCA_937128785.1 uncultured Opitutaceae bacterium
CTGGTTGGCAAAAAACAGGGCGATGCCCGCCGCCACCACGGCGGCAATGCCGTTCACGAAGAACGACGTCCGGATCGGTTTGACGTCGGGCAGACCGTCTGAGTTGCGGAAGTCGACGTGCCAGGCCGGCACCTTCACCGACTTCGGCTCACTCTTCTTCTGTTTGCTCAGTTTGGACAGCATCGTAGCGGGGCATAAGGCTGAGAACTCCCAACCATTCGCGGGTGATTTCCATATCGGCGGTATCGGCGGAGAAGGTAATCCCCCGCGATTCCAGCCATGGTTTAAGATTCATTTCGATGGGAGACACTCCCATTTGAGTCACGATCACGCCTTCCAACCACTCCAGTTTGGAGGAGAGGTTCGGGCAGATCACGTTGCCGATCGATTGTCCGGTCTGGACCTCGAAAAACCCGATCGAGGACTGGAGTTCGTTGATGAGGCGGGCGACCAGTTTGGCGCCCATGCCGGTGAAATCGAAAGTGTTGGAGAAAAACAGTTTTCGCGCCGACTCTTCGTCCTTCAGCCCGAGCTCTTTCTGCACAACCGGAATCATCGACTTCAGCCCCTGGGGCAGCAGGCGCGAGGCCAGGAGTCCCTCATCGGACACGATGAACGAATAGGCGATATCCAGGTCCAGCTCGAGCACCACCACCGGCTGCTTGATCTTGGAAAACTTCAGGTAATCGACCAACGCGCCCAGGCAGGACAGCGTGCCGATCTCGAGCCGCTCCGGATAGACGTTTTGCTCGATCAAATTGTCCTGCACCTCCGCGATGGTTTCGTGGGGCATGCCCGCAAATACCACGTTGTTCTCGGTCGCACCCTCGAATTGGTAATCGGATCCGTCACCGGCCTTGATCAGCGAAAGGGCATACTTCTCCGGTTCGATCCGAAACTGGCTGGCGGCAAACTCATTGATGTAGCCATCGTCACCGATTTTGCGCGCGTCGATTTCGGCCTGCCGCACCAGACGCTTGACCGGATAAACCCCACAACTCGCCAGCAACAATCCATTGGGAGCATTCTTGGGCAGAAAGTGCTCCACGATCTGATCCCAGCCCTCGTCGTCATCCACTTCGCATTCGGCGAAAGCTTCTATGATCATCGGGGCCTTATGGGAATTGGCCCGCATCACTCGACGGGAGTGATCAGTGAACTCGATGAAGACACCTTTGGGTTTGGAGGCAAAAAGCATGCAGCGCGGGTGATTAGTAGGGTTGCGACTGACAACCGGCTCCCTGGCAGACCCAGGTGACCGGCGGCAGCTGCTAGGTAAACCTCTTCATCTGACTGCCTCAACACAAGGCTAAACCCGCGCCTTACATGCTCCGATAAAGCTATTTACCTTTCCTTAGCATTTGGCCGCGTTTCGATCACGCCATGAAATTTCATAAGAGCTCTTCCCCATACGACAAAAAACCCGCCGAGAGCGGCGGGTGATTTCCGAGCAATAAAGGCGCTCGGGAGCCGGAAGGTCCGCGTGATGCGGACCCACTTACCAGTTCCGCTTCTTGTGGCGGTTGGACTTCAAGCGCTTGCGGCGCTTGTGCTTGTTCATCTGAAGACGACGTTTCTTTTTGAGATTACCCATGACTGAAAATTGGAAGAAGTGAGGAAAAGAGCCCGCCAACGTGCCGACCGCCCTCGCCCCTGTAAAGCGTGAATTCACTCTACTGAGATTACCCGACGTAACTCTGTGAAAACCAGTTGGGCTTCAATGTGTTGCACAGGAAGGCCCGTCATCAAAGCGACCACTTTCTGGTAGATTTCAATTTGGGCTTGGTGACGTTTCACCGCCCGATCGAGGTCATCCTCCCCTTGAACCCGGTCAGATTTGAAGTCCACCACCGTCGCCCGGGCCGGTTTACCGTGCGCATCGGTTTCCACCATCACCCGATCGAACACTCCCGTGATCCAGTTGCCCTCGAGCACGACTTCGAAGGGCCTTTCCCGCCAGAGCGCCTTGGTGCCACTCTCCCCACGCGTGAAGATGCTCCGGATTTCCGGCGCGTTCACCACTCCCGCGATCATTTCGACCAATTCCAAATCCTCCTCCGCTCCCGCCGCCAGCACCCCGCGGATGTCGGTGCCATCAAGATCGTCCAACCATTCTACCCGGGCCAGCAGACGGTGAATCTCCCGTCCCCGCTTGGACGCGTCGGCCCCCCCCACGTCAAAAAACCGGCTCGCCGCCAATTGCATCGCCTCGCCGCCCGAGGGGGTGAGCGCGACCCGGCGGTTGATTCGCCGGGCTGGATCCAGCGCGGGGCTCTCCCCGGATGGGTGCGTCCCGGCCGCCGTTTTGGCTACGATCGACTCAAACCACCGGGGATCACCCTGCGACCACTCCTCCCCCAAGGCCGACGAGAGCAACAGCGGGAAATTCCGGGAACGGCTCCGTCCCACCGGTTCAATCACGACGTGAAGCGCCCGTTTGGCCCGGGTCAGCGCCACGTAAAGTTTGCACAGCGCCTCGTACCCGGCGTCGGCCGTCTCTTGATCGATCTGGTCTTTGAGCACCGGATCCGCCTCCGCCATGGCTTTGCTCGGCAGGTCCAGCACCCAATCCACCGTTTGATTCTCATCACGATGCACCGCCAGTCCACTCCGTCGCCGCGCGACGCTTTGGCCCTGCAGATCAGGCAACACCACGACGTCAAAACCCAACCCCTTGGCTTTGTGCACCGTCATCACCCGCACCACGCCGGGAGCCTCCGCCTCGCGCAAGGTGTGCATCTCAATCCACGTCAAAAACTCATCCACATCCCGTGAGCCGGTTTCATCAAATTGCCGGGCCGCGTCGACCAGTTGTCTTCCGCGCAGCCGGCTGAAGGAATCATCGGCAGCCAACTCCGACGACATCCGCTTTGCCCAGGTCGCCAGCCAGCCGCTGAATCCCTGAGCATGGAGCTCGCCCAGGACTTCCGCCGCGATCCGGGCCGCCCCACTCCACCCGAGTTGCGCCAGCTTGGCCGCTACCGGCGTCATGGCGACGGCTTCGGCGGCAAACCGGTCGCCGGGATGGGCCGCCCACCGGAGGAGCGCGAGCAACGCACAGGTGAAGGGATTATCGAACGCGATGTGCAGATCACTCTCCGCGACCGCCGCCATGCCTCCCTCCGCCCGCAGATATTCCGCCAAGTCCGCCCCAGTTTGGTTTTTCTGCACCAAAACCGCCACGGTCAAACCACGTTCCGCGGCGTCAATTTCCTGCAGGATGCGCAGGGTCTCCGCCCAACGTGAGGCTTCGTCCTCCGCCAAGTGCAGGGCCGCAAAACCCGACAACTCACTCCGCGCCGATTCATGATCCTGCCACTCGCGCTTCCACCGGTCCACCACTCCGGCCGGCACGACTTCCGCCAAGGCCGATTCATCGCTGCACACGGCATTGACCAACCCAATCACCGGGGCGGCCGAGCGCCAGGACTTCGCCAGGTGCTGCTCACGAATGACCGGTGCCGCCCCCTGGTTGTAATGCTCGGCAATTTCCCGGAAGAGGCGGGAGTCGCCGCCCCGCCATCCGTAAATGGCCTGCTTCACGTCCCCGACGTAAAAGAAACTGCGCGCGCCTTCCGGATCCTGCACGGCTTCGTCAATCAGCGGATGCAGGATCTGCCATTGCTCGCGGCTCGTGTCCTGAAACTCATCGAGCAACCAGTGGTCGAAGCGCGCATCGAGCCGCCACTCCATCAACATCCGTCGCGCGTTGGCGAGCGCGTCATCGGCCAACGGCTGCAGCAGTCTTTGCACGTCGGCAAAAGTCAATCGTCCGGCCCGTCGGACCTCCTTGTCATACTTTTCTTCATACAAGCGCACCACCGCATGAATGCCGCGGGTGACCTCCAACTTCCGGTTGAACTCCGCCGCCATGATTGCGGTGACCACCCCGACCAACGCCTGCCCGGCGGCCGCGTCAAATTCATGCCGCTTGCCCCCCACCGGCATCGTCGCCTTCCCCGCCAACAACGCCTCGCGAGTAGCGAGAATATTTTTCACGGGCGTCGCCGCTTCCCGCGGCAGGGGCGACCCCGCCTCCCACTCGGTGATGGCACCCAGGAAACCTTCCAGCACGCCCCGCTGCTTGTCGTTGAGATCGTCCCAGGGCAATGCCTGCCGCGCCACCGCCACCGCCGATTCCATGGGTGGGGCCTCCTCCAGCCAGCCGTTGCCCAGCGGCCAAATGGCCGCCGCGTTGCCCCAGACCGATCGGTCCGACGCCGCCCGATACGTCTCACCATGCTCGTCCAGAAAAACATCGAGCCGACGCTGGAGCGCCTTCTCCTCCACCCCGTAGGTCGCGCGCTTGAACGCCTCGATGAAATCCTGCCGCGCCTCCGCCGTGGCGGCTCCGGCATGAAACATCAGGGCAAGCACCCGGCGGCGTTCCCGCTGAGCCTGTGATGCTTCCAGCAACTCAAACTCTCCCCCCAAACCGAGTTCCAAGGGAAACGCCTGTACCATCCGGGCAAAGAACCCGTCCAGCGTGCCCAGATTCAGTCGCGGCATCGCCTCGATCATCGCCCGCAACAGCCGACAAAAATCCGCGGCCGTCAGTTCGGGCCGGTCTATCTCCGTCGCCAGGGCGGCCGCGGCCGACGGGTCGACGGCCGCACCGGCGAGTCGGTTGAGAATCTCATCAAAAAACTCCCCCGCCGCCTTGCGGGTAAACGTCAGGGCGACCACGCGATCGGGTTCCGCCCCGCCGGCCAACAGGCGGACAAAACGCGTCGTCAGGGCGTAGGTTTTACCGGATCCCGCCGAGGCCAGGATCATCAAATGGCCCGGCGCATTCACGGCGCGACCTCCTGCCGTATCCAGTTTTCTTCTACACTAGCGGCGATACCGTGATGGAACAGGGTCGCCCAGGCCTCATCCTGTCGCGACCGGTGGTCGACCGGCGGCCAGAACGCCTCGTCGACGATCGCCGCGGCCACGCCCTCGGCGCAGGCCTCGGCCGCCGTTTGCAGGGCATCACCTTCGTCCTCCCAATGCCAGAGGCCCGTCTCGCTGATCGCCTTGGGCAGATTGAAATAGGCGCAGGTGATGTCCCGGCCAAACTCCGCGGCGAGAGCTCGGCGATACAACGGCAATTGGAGATCGGTCCAGCGCCGCTCCTTGCCTCGATGCCTGATCCGCAACCAAGCCGGTCGCCCGGCATCTTCGGCGCGCAGCGTGCCCAGGTGCTTCGCCAGCGGGTCGGCGGCGCGGTCCGATGTCTTGTAGTCAATAACTCGATACCGGCCGTCCTCATGGCGGTCGATGCGGTCGATCTTACCCTTGATGGTAAGGCCGCCCAGCGGCACCGCGAAGGCCCACTCCACCCGCTCCGTGCGCCACCCCTGCAGACGTTCCTCCACCTCCAACGCGGCGACGCGGCGCAGACGTTGGCGGGCCGACTCAAACTGGATCACGAGCGGCAGGGCCGGCTGTTCACCGTAGGTCCGCCGAATCCGTTGTTCCAGGTCGGCCAGCAGCCCCGCTTGTAGCACCGCCGGATCGGTTACGTCGCGCAGGGCCGGATTCCCGCTCATCTCTTCCAGCACCCCGTGCACCAGCGTGCCGAAATCCATGGCGTTGAGCTCGGCCTTGCCCGTTTCCACTGCCTCCATTTTCAGGCCCCGGCTAAGATAAAACCGGAACGGACATTCCAACCAATCCCGCAGGGCGGTTACCGAAAGGGTATCTCGCAACTGGACCCGGCGCGGGCGCAGCTTCCAGGCCCGCCGCCAGGGTTGATTGTCGACCGCGACCTGCAACGGACTGAAAAGATGCTCCACCCGATTCGGGAGGGTTTGATCGTCTCCCACCAACAGAATCCGGGAAGGCCGCAAAGGGTCCCCCGATGCCGCGGTCTTGCCGACCAAGATCGTCAGGTCCGCCGGATCCGGACGGCTCGCGGCGGCGGCGGCCATCAGATAGGCGTCGCCCGCATGACGTTGTCCGTTCGTTTTTAATCCCAACCGCTCGCGCAGGGTTTCGGGCAGAAAGGCGTCACCCGTGACCGATTCCGGCAGCTGACCATCGTTGGCCCCCGCGATCACCATCCGGGGGGCATCCGCCCACAACACTTCCAACCATCCGCCCAATTCCACCGCCTCGCGGGGACGCGGACCGAACCGAGTGCCTTCCGCATAGGTTTTCAGCGCCAGTGACCACTGTTCGGTTTTCGATAGCTGGGGCATCAACTCCACCGCCTGCCCCACTCGGGAAATCACCTCCACCCAACGTTGCACGCCTTCGGCCACCGGACCGTCCGCGGCCAGCGGACAGTCCCCCAGGATCTCCGCCGGCACCAGGCGGGCCGCCTCGGCGAACGGCTCGTTTTGCAGGGTATCAATCCACGCGGCTACGATGAGTAGGGATTGTCGCAAAGTCGGAAAAGTCCCGGCGCGGGCGAGCACTTCCGACAGCTCCTGGGTAAGGTGGTCCCATACGACCACATCCCAATGTCGCAGCAGGTCATCCACTTTGATCCCCCCTTCGACCTTCGTGGCCAAGGCCGCCAGGACATCGGGACATCGCAGCAGGTTGCCCACCGCCTGACAGTCACGGGAGTCGACCACCGCGGCCAGTGCCTGGAGCAGGCCATACCACCTGCCTTCGCGCCACGATTCGCCTTCCGGGTGGAAAACGTTCGCGCCCCGATCTTCCAGCTCACGGGACAACGGCGCGGTGATTTCGGGATCGACGATGGCGAGAGCCAGCCACTCCTCCGGTCGCGGTTCCGCGAGCGCCCGGTCCGCCACCAACCGAGCCTGGTGCGCCGGGTCCGCCGCCAGAATCACCTGACTCTGGTAGTCGGCCAGTTGCAGCGGTCGTCGCGTCCACTCGTCCACCACCGGACGCCCCCAGGCGTCAAAACCCGCCGCTCCCCCGTCCGGACCGTGCACCAGAATATCGATCGGCAACCGGCCGGCCAGAACCTCGAGATATCGTAGCGCCATCGGATTCGGATCCGGGCAGGCGGCGATCACCACCCGCGAAATTTCCGCCGGGGGCGCGACCGCAGCCAGACCCCGCCGCTGAGCCTCGACCGGACTGCACAATTCCCGCTCCGCCAGGATCGACTCGAACCGGGACTCGAGTTCGGCGAGCTCCCGCCATCGCGCGGTCTCCGGGATTCCGTCAATCTCTCCCACATCGGCCACCTTGAATCCGCCGGTCGCCAATTCGGCCTGCATACTGACCAGTCGATCCGCCAATCGCCGGCTCCAAGCCGCATCGCGTTTGGGTGGATCGATGGGGAAAACCGACCGATAGGCGGCCGGGGGCGCTTCCAACAGCACCCGCATCCAGGCCACTAAAATCTGTTCCTTGGTCGCCCCCGCGGGTCGATCGGCCACCTCCGCCGCCAGGGATTCCGGCACCAGCACCCGCGGCGCAAAAACCGCCTGGCGGTGGGCTTCCGCCGCGAGCGCGAGCGCTTCGCGCAGTCGACGACCCGACTGACGCGTGGGCACCAGGACCAGCCGATCACTGAGGTCCAACGGCCCATCCCCCTTCCAGTCCGCCTGATTAATCAACCAATTCGCCACCTGCGTGGGCAGGGGTTGCTGCCAGGGCAGAATGGTGGTTGGGGGAAGAGGGGCCGCGGCAGACATCAAAGACCTGTTGAGCTAGTCACAGTCCCGCATGCCGCCAAAACAAAAACCCCGCCAACCGGAAGGTTGACGGGGTTTGGGGAAAATCGGAGAACTCCGGAGAAGCCTTAGGCGAGGGCCTTGGCGACGTGGGATTTGGCCCGGGCCGCAGCATTTTTGTGCACGACGCCGGTCTTGGTGGCCTTGTCCATCGCGGAGGCAAAAGCCGGCCCCGTCTGCTTGATCGCATCCTTGTCGTCGGAGGACACCGCGGCGTTGAACTGCTTGCGGAGAGTCTTCAAACGGGTTTTTTCCGCCTTGTTGCGGATGGTGCGGCGCTCGGTCTGACGAGCGGCTTTGAGTGCTGAGGTGGTGTTAGCCATGACGTTTGTTAAAAGGGAAAGGGGCCGAAACACTCAAACCGTGGGTCCGGAGTCAAGGGTGAATTGCCAAGAGGCGAATTCTTCGATACCGCCATCTCCCGTGAAGCTCAACTCCCGCCTCAACCTTCTTGCCGTCATCCTCCTGGGCGGCGCGGTGACGGCTACTTTTCTCATCCATCGCGCGGAGGAGTCGGAGCGGGCGGTGTTGGTCGAGTCGGCGGAGAGCGCCCTGAGGCTCAATACGCAGCACTGGTTGGACCTGGCGGATGACGGCATGAGCAAATTTGTCGAGGACTACAGCTGGTGGGACGAAATGGTGGCATTTATCGCCGAACCTGATCCCTCGTGGGCGGAGGAGAATTTTGATGGCGCTCTGGAGCTGTGGGAGATTTCCGGCCTGTGGCTGGTCGATCCCTCCGCCCAGCTGGTATATCAACTCACATCCCGCACCCCGGGCGGCATCGAATTTCCGCTGTCGCGCGAGGAACTCTGGGAAACCTGCCGGGCCACCCCCTTCCCTCATTTCTACAAGCCCACCCCGCACGGGTTGCTCGAGCTGAGAGGGGCCCCCATTCAGCCCGGCGACGACGACGAGCGCTCCTCGCCGGCGCGCGGATGGATGCTCGTTGGCCGGATGTGGGACGAGCCATTTTTGGGGTCCCTCGTTCCGCCCGGCGATGAGGTGAGACTGCGCATTATCGCGGCCACGGAAGCAGCTGCGAAGGAGGAGGATCCGGACACTCTGCGATCTCGCATCGCCTTGCCGGACGAGCAGGGTGAGATTGTAGCCTATCTCGATATCCAACAAGATCAGCACCACATCCTTCAGTGGCAGGATTCGGGTATCGATGAAACCATCCTCATGTTGGGCTTCGCGTTCGGCTCCGTCATCGTGCTCTTGATTTGGTTGGGAACATGGGTTGTGCGGCCGGTGCGATCGATTGACCGCGCACTTCGGCAAGGTTCGGCTGAGCCCATCGGAAATCTCGCTGCTTCATCCGGAGAATTTGGCGAGATCGCCCGACTGATCGCCGATTCTTTCGATCAGGCGGCTCAGTTGCGCTCCGAGACCGAACAACGCCGGGAGACAGAGGCGGCCCTCCGGGAGAGCGAGGAGACCCTCCGGCAAACGCTGCGCGAAAGCGCTCGGCTGGGCCTGAACCTCCACGACAGCACGATCCAGACACTTTACGCATCCGGGATGAATCTGGTGGCGGTGGAAAACCGTAGCCCGGACCTCCCCGCCAAGGATCGCGATGCTATCAAAGAGGTGCGCAAAAACCTGCAGGCCACCATCGACGAGCTCAGATGGTTTATCGGGCAAACCGAGACTAGTATCGCCGCCAATTCCGTTTCGGAATCGATCAACGCGATGTTGGCGTTCCTGCGCAATACGTCCCAAGTCCAGATAAATACCGAGATCGACGAAATTCCCAACGACTTACTCAGTCCCGCCAAAAGTATTCATTTGCTCCAGATCCTGCGGGAAGCGGTCACCAATGCCCTCAGGCATGCGCAAGCAGACGTCATTACGGTGACAGTCCAAGTCCGATCTCACCTCTTGCGGTTGCGGGTGGAGGATGACGGCGTGGGGCTGCCCGAGCACACCCCCGAAGCCGTTTCCCGAGGGCTGCTCAATATCCACCAACGAGCTCAAATCGCTGCCGCCGATCTGAAAATCGACTCTCGACCCGGAGGCGGCACCCGCATTGACCTAGACTTTCACACCCGATAAATCTTCCCCCATGACCCCATCTCCCGTCCAGACCGCCTCAAAACGAATCCTCTTGGTCGATGACAGCGCCCTCGTGCGGGCTGGCCTGATATCCGTTTTGGAGTCAACGGATCATGACCACGAATTCACGATCTGCGGAGAAGCCGCCTCCGGCAACGAGGCCTTGGATCAAGTCAGGGAACTCCGACCCGATCTCGTGCTGCTCGATGTGAGACTGCCCGATGGACAGGGTTACGATGTCTGCCGGGCCATCCTGGCTGAGTTCCCCGAAACCCGGGTGATCATGCTGACGGCGTTCACCAACGACAATTTCATCTACGAGAGTATCACCGCCGGGGCCCAGGGGTATTTGATGAAGGAAATCGAACCGGCCGGCCTCATTACCGCCATCCGGGACGCCTTGACCGGCAAATCAGTGTTGTCGGAAAAAATCACCAACAAGGTGATGCAGATGATGCGGACCGGCGGACCGGAAAAACCCGAATCCCAATTGGCCTCGCTTTCGCAGCAGGAAACCAGAGTGCTCAAACTCGTGGCCGAAGGTCAGACCAACAAGGAAATCGCCGAGGCCATGAATCAGAGTGGTAACACGGTAAAGAACTACCTGGGCAGCGTGTTCGACAAACTGAAGATCCGCCGGCGTTCGCAGGCGGCAGCACTCTGGACCGAGCAACAGCGCGGTAAGTGACATTTCGACGACCCACCGAATAGGCCTATCAACTGGGCCTATACGGGCCCCTTTTACTAGGGGCTATTATTGGGACGATCACCTCTAACCCATTTGCCGATTTCGGCGTATGCTGGGGTGTAATGAAACCCACTCACGCGTTGCGACGACTGCGCCACCTCGGCCAACGAGGCTTCACCATCATGGAGGTCACGATGACTACGTTCATCATGGCGTTCGGCATTGCGACGGCGCTGATCACCATGATGAGCGGCCTGCGCTCCATCGATGTCGCCCGCAACATGACCCTCGCGTCCCAAGTGCTGCAAAGCGAGATGGAGCGACTCCGACTCATGAGCTGGTCCGACGTCGCCGCCCTTTCTGCCAGCGAAACGGTCGACCTCACCACAGTTTTCACGACCGATGCAGATCTCGCCGCCCGTTACACGTTGGTGCGAAGGATCGGCGACGTCTCCGGCAAAGTCGGGGAAATGAAGGAAATCACCCTGGTGGTGAGCTGGACCAACGCCGACGGCCGCACCCTCTCCCGCCAATTCCAAACCGTCTACTGCAAGGATGGCCTCTATGACTACTATTACACCCTCGCCCGCTCGTAAGGCCTCCCAGCGCGGGATGTCCATGGTGGAGCTGATGGTGAGCTCCACGCTCGCCGTCATCATCCTGAGCGCGGTCATGTCCATGTTCCTGTTTCTCGGACGCACCAGCGCCAATGTGATCAACTATGCCGAGATGGAGGCTGAGGCCCGTCAAGGCCTGGAACAGTTCGCTCAAGATACTCGACAAGCCTCGGATCTCATGTGGCTCACGGACAGCAGCATCAGTCTTACCGTCAACAGCGCCACTATCGTCTACAGCTTCAATTCGGGAGCCGGGACCTTCAGTCGGACAGCTGGAGGCACCACCACCATCCTGATCGATGGGATCAGTTCCTTCACCTACTCGGGCTACATGATAACCGGGGCCGCCGTCGACCTGTCAGACCTGTCCACCGCCGTGAAACGAGAAGCGGCCAGCGACGTCACCAAACAAATCCAGCTCTACGTGCTGGCCTCGAGATCCTCAACTACGGTAGCCACGGCCACGAACACGGTGCTCTCCGCCCGCTACATCCTCCGCAACAAACGGGTAACCGCATGAAACAGCCCCTCCCTCAAAATGAACGCGGCTCGCTGTTAATTGCCGCGATGATTCTGACCCTCGCGATTTCGATCTCCCTCGTATCATTTCTCAAACTCGGGCAGACCAACCTCAACATCTCCAACCGGGCCTTTTACGCCAATGCGACCATGAATCTGGCGGAGTCGGGTTTGGAACACGCCATGTGGTCCATCGGCAAGGCGGTGGATGGAGACGCCTCTGCTTGGACCAACTGGACTACCTCGGGCAACGCCGCGTGGCGCAACTTCACCGGCTTCTCGTTTGATGCCAACAGCACCGGCAGCGTCAGGGTCTACGTGAGAAACTACAATCTCGCGGCTGCCCCCGTCATCGTTGCCCGCGCCACCATCACCCCAGCCACCGGCGCAGCCATTGAAAAATGGGTTATGGTGAGCCTGTTCCAGCGCTCACTTTTTGCCAACGGACTGGTGGCCAAGGATACCCTCACGTTCGCCGGTGGCAACGCTACCGTCGACAGCTATGACTCCCGCCTCGGGCCCTACAATGTAGCATTGGGTGGCGGCGATTATAACAAATACGATCGCGGCAGCGCAGGTAGTGCTTCGGTGATGGTCAGTAGCTTCTCGTTGAGCAATTCGTCAATTTACGGCAACGTCTCCATCGGCACTTCGGACTACACCGGTTTGAGTGTGGGGCCCAACGGGCTGGTCGGAGATTTTTCCACGTCCTCCGGCACGATTGACTACACCCGGGTGAACACCGATTTCACCACCAACTTCGATGACGCATCCGCTCCAACTACGGTGGGCTACAATATCGGAGCAATTAGCAGCGCAACCGTGCTCCCTCGAGGAGGAGACGTCCCGGCAGCGGATGGAACATATTACTACGACGTCTCCAGTATCTCGCTCAGTGGTCCCGCTTCCCGTATCCTGTCGGTGGCGCCGGCGAACGACGTTGTTATCCGGATTACGGCTCCCAGTGGCGGTTCCGGCGTGAGTGTGACCGGTAACGCTTCAATCCAAGTGTTGGCCGGTTCGACGTTGGGAATGTATGCCGAATCCAATGTCTCGATTGCCGGACAAGGTATCGCCAACTCCAACGATCCCGCTGCTTTCCAGCTCTGGAGCACCCGGCCCGCGGGGGCCGCAGGTTCGCAAAGCATATCCGTAAGTGGCAACGGCCAGCTCAGTGCCGTCGTCTATGCGCCAAATGCCGATGTCACCATGAATGGGGGAGGCAGCAGTGGTTCCGTCTATGGCGCCGTCGTTGCTGACACCATATCGGTTACCGGTGGCAGCGACTTTCACTACGATGAAGCCCTGGCCGCCATGTCCGACGGCAGGCCTTTTGGCGTGTCGCTATGGTCTGAGCTCACGACTTCTGCCCAACGTTCCACGTGGTCGTCGGTGCTGAGTTTCTGATCCGGGTGTGAGCAGACCTCATCCCTCCACCCGAGCTTGGTTCCGGGGCCGATAAGCCGGATTCTGTTCCGCGCCCGAAGGCACTTCGACCGTCATTTATCTCAAGCCCACCCTAAGGGGGACCCGTCCTCCGAAGCTCGACGCCGAAGCGGCGAGCGAAGGGGGATGCGACATACCCGCGACTTAAGGCCGGGCCGGCCAGTCGCCTATTTTGCCTTGCACCGGAAGGGGTTTACCCTGCCACCGACGTCACCGTCGGCGCGGTGGGCTCTTACCCCACCTTTTCACCCTTACCCTTCGAAGCTCGATCGAGATCGAGCGAAGTAGGGCGGTATATTCTCTGTGGCACTATCCGTCGACCTGCCTTGACGCAGGCCGCCCGTGCTTGCGGTGAAGCTCGCACGGCATCCTGCCCGATGGTGTCCGGACTTTCCTCTCCGGGAGTTTAACTTATCGGATTCAGCGTTACCTGAATCTTGGGATCAAAGAACCCCGGAGCGACGATCAGGCCCCGGAACCAAGAGGACCAAATTCTCAAACCCCACCCCACAAAGCAAGCCTGCCAAAACGGGGTCATGTCGTTAAAATGTTAATGGAGTCCTCCGAAGCCTTGGCGAAGGGGGACGGAATTACCATTTTCCGACATGACCCCTGCTCCCGCGCCCGTCGGCACCGCAGCGGAGTAGCAGGTAGGGCTGGACCGCTGGGCCAGCCGAACCGCGGAGTGGAGCACGGATCTCATCAACCATCCGCCTCATACCATCAGCCTCGACTGAGAGGCAGGAGCCAGCCGAGCCGGAGCTCGGCGTTCCCAGCCCATTCAAAATCAAAAATCCGAGATCGAAAATCCTCAGGACGATTCCCACCAGATGATCCGGCCACACTGGTCGCACCGCGCCAGTTCCTCCCCTTTGCGGGCGACACCTTCGGCTTCGCCTGAGACACGCAAATGACAACCGCCACACTTGCTGCCCTCGACGGCGACCACGGTGGGGAAGGTCCGCGAAGCTACCTGTTCGAACAACCGCAAGGGTTTGGCGTCCAATCCCCCTTTGGCCTCCTCGCAGGCGGTCTCCGCCGCAGCCAAATCGGATTTCAGATTCGCCTCCCGCTCATCGAGCACCTGCAGCCGGTCCTGATATTCCGCGATGTTGTCCTGGAGTTCCTTTTCCGCGGCCGCGAAGCGCTCCTTGGCCGCGTCGATCTCATACATGACCTCCAACTCCTGCTCTTCAAATTTGCTGACCTCCGCCTCGACGGTTTCGATCTCATGGCCCAAGGCCTGATACTCGTCGTTCTTTTTGACGAGCGACTGCTGGGTTTTGTATTTCGCCAACCGGTCTTCCGCACTGCCGATTTCCGTCTCCAGCAACTTCTTCTTGGTCTCCAGTTCCTGCCATTCGGATTTGGCCGCCTCGATGGCCGCCTTTTCCGCATCGATTTTCTGCTGCACGCGGGCCTTGTCTCCCGGCACCGCTTCCAGGTTCTGCACCAGCGAACGACGGGTCTGTTCGCGATCTTGGAGTATCAGGAGTGGCTCTATGGCAGGGTGTCGCATGTAAAAGTCGAAAGAAGCAGCTCTAGATATAATACATCTCGTCGCCGCTCAAATTCATCATCTGGTCCAAAGTTTTGGTGCGGCAGTGCTGCGCCAGGGCGTCTTTGACCTCTTGCCACACCGCATCAACCTGCGGGCCACTGAACCCCTCACCCGAGGCGCTGAGCTCCAGCACGTCACCCTCGATCAGGCAGACGATGTCGTGAAGGGTCACTTCTTGGGGCGCGCGGGCGAGCGCATAGCCGCCTTGCTTACCCCGCTTGCTCGAAATCAGCCCGCCATTGCGCAATTCCGACAAGATCTGGACGAGGTAATTGGCGGGAACTGCCTCCGACTGCGCGAGGTCCTCAATATGAGCCAATCGGTCAGATCCATAACTTCGCGCCAATTGGGCCAGAACCCGGCAGGCATAGTCTACTTTGACCGATAATTTCACGTGAAGACGGACGCTAGGTCCGAATCTTAGGTCGGCAACCTAAAATACCCTCTAAACGCCGTAAACATGTCTCAATTCGGTGAAAATTCGGTTGTGGGGGGGGATATTTGTCTATGCGCTTTTCCCCTTAGAATCCATTACTGCCCACTTTCTGCATGTCCGACCTACCTGATCCGGTTCCTCCTCCTCAAAATAAAGCCATCGAAGGCGATTACGATGCTTCCCAATTGGGCAAGCTCGAAGGCCTCGAAGCCGTCCGGAAAAAACCGGGAATGTATATCGGAGGCACCGATGAGCGAGCGCTTCATCACTGTGTCTCCGAGGTGCTCGACAACTCCGTTGACGACCATCTCGCCGGTCATTGCACGAAGATCGACGTCGCCATCCACGTGGACGGCTCCATCTCCATTCGCGACGACGGCCGCGGCATTCCGGTCGATGTTCATCCGAAGTATGGCATCCCCGGTGTCGAGATGGTGCTCACCACCCTACACTCGGGCGGTAAGTATGGCCAGGGCGGCTACAAGTTTTCCGGCGGCACCCACGGCGTCGGCGCGAAGTGCGTGAACGCCGTGTCCGAATGGTTCGAGGTCGAGGTCTCGCGCGACAACAAGGTGCACCACATGAAGTTCGAGCAGGGCAAGACCGTGAAACCCCTTGAGGTCATCGGCAAAGCCCGGGGCACCGGCACTTACGTCACCTTCAAGCCCGACCCCGAGATCTTCCGTGAGACCACGGTCTTCGTGGCGGATCGCATCGCTCAACGCCTGCGCGAACTCGCGTTCCTGAACTCCGGTTTGGAAATCAACTTCGTGGATGAGCGCCCGGCGGAACCCAAGCCCATCACTTATTACTACAAGGACGGCGTCGTGGAATTCGTGCGCCAGATCAACAGCGGCAAGCAACCGCTCCACCCCGACCCCGTGCGTGTCTCCAAGATCACCGAAGTATTGATCGACGACAAACCCAACGAGGTGCATCTCGAGCTGGTTCTCCAATACAACGACTCTTACAACGACCAGGTCCTCTGCTACACCAACACCATCCACAACCCGGATGGCGGCACCCACCTTTCCGGATTCCGGGGCGCCCTTACCCGCGCGATCAATCAATTCTCCCGCGCCAACAAACTCCTCAAGGACAAGGATCCGCAGATCACCGGCGACGACGTGCGCGAAGGTCTCTCGGCCGTCATTTCGATCAAGCACTCCGACCCCAAGTTTGAATCCCAGACCAAGGTCAAACTCCTCTCCCCTGAGGTCGAAGGGATCGTCAGCTCCACGTCCTACGAGGGGTTGATGCAATACTTCGAAACCAATCCCAAGGTCGCCAAACGCATCGTCGACAAGGCCCTCAATGCGGCCCGCGCCCGCGAGGCCGCCCGCAAGGCCCGCGAGACCATCCGCAAGGGTGCCCTCACCAGCGGCGGCCTCCCTGGCAAACTCGCCGATTGTTCCGAGCGCGATCCTTCCCAAACCGAGATCTACATCGTGGAGGGTGACTCCGCCGGTGGTTCGGCCAAGCAGGGCCGCGACCGTCGCTACCAAGCCATCCTGCCCCTGCGCGGGAAGCTCATCAATTCGGAGAAGGCCCGCCTCGACAAAGTGCTTTCCAACGAGGAAATCCGCACCCTGATCACCGCGGTCGGCACCGGCATCGGCGAAGGCGACGAAAACGTCGGCGGCTTC
>CAKZMS010000041.1 GCA_937128785.1 uncultured Opitutaceae bacterium
CGAACCGCAAATTTACATCATGGACGAGCCTTCCAGTGCGCTCGACCAAGCCACCGAACGCACGTTGATCGAGCGTTGGAAGGAGGCGGCCCCGAACAAGACGATGATCATCTTCACTCAACGAATGGCCGTGCTCGATGCCGTGGACAAAATTGCCGTCATGGATCACGGCAAACTCCTCATCTATGGCGACAAGGCCGAGGTGCTTAAAAAACTGGGAGGTAAGTCATGAGCCTGCTCTCCAAAAAAGACCGCGATGTCCTCGCCGATCTCGAATTCATCACCGACGCCTCCGCCGGTCAGTTGATGCGCACGCCCCGCACCAGTCGGGTGCTTTTGATTGCCGTGGTCGGCATGCTCGTCGCCTTCCTGGTCTGGGGTGCCGTGTTCACCATCGACGAAACCATTCGCGGCACCGGCAAAGCCGTGCCCGTCTCCAGTGTCCACGTCCTCCAAAACCTCGAAGGCGGTATCGTGGAAACGATCCATGTGCGCGAGGGCCAGACCGTCTCGGTCGGTGAAATTCTGTTGGAGCTCGATGAAACCCAAGCTGGCACCTCCTTGGAGGAAACCCAAGACCAGTTCTACTCCCTGCTCGGGCAATCCGTCCGCCTGCAGGCCGAGGTCGAGGAAACCGAACTCACCTTCCCCGAGGAAATCATGGACACCGCCCCCCAGGTCATCCGCGATCAAACCCGCAACTTCCGCAGCAATCAACGGGCCCGCGAAGAAGATGAAAAACAGGCCAACCTTCAGATCGAACAGATCCAGCGGCAGCGTGAATCCGCCGAAGCCCAACTCGAGGACGCCAAGGAGGAAACCTCCCTGCTCAATCAGCAGCGCGAAGCCAACGAACCTCTCGTGCAATCGGGGGCGGTCGCACCCCAGGAGCTGTTGCGTATCGATCAGGAAATCGCTCGCTCCCGCTCCACCATCGATCGATTGGAAAACCAACTGCCGGAACTCGATGCCCAAGTCGGCGAACTGCGCAGCCGACTAGAATCCATCGGCGTGAAATACCGCGACGACGCCGGTGACGAACTCGCTGAGGTGGACGCGAAACTTCGGGTCATCCGTTCCACTTTGAATCGAGCGAGTGACGTGGTGGATCGGACCGAAATCCGTTCTCCCGTGAACGGCATCGTCAAAAAAATGCACATCACCACGGTCGGCGGCGTCGTCCGTCCCGGCGTTGACATTGTCGAAATCGTGCCGATCGACGACGAGGTCATCATCGAAGCCGAGATCAAACCCAAGGATGTCGGTTTCCTTATCTCCGGCATGCCCGCAAAGGTGCGGGTTTCCGCGTTCGATTTTGCCGTTTACGGCGGGTTGGATGGCACCGTGGAAACCATCTCCGCCGACTCGCTGGTCGATCAACGCGGCCGCAGTTTCTACATCGCCAAAATTCGCGTCGACCGCTCGAGCTTTGAGCATGGTGACCAAACCCTCCGGGTCATTCCCGGCATGCAGGCCACCGTCGATATCAAGATTGCTGAACGCAATGCGCTCCAATACATCCTCAAGCCGCTACTTCGTGTAGTGAACAACTGACTTTAGCCTCATGACCAAGTCCCTTCGCCGTCTCCTTTTCTCTCTGCTGATTCCCGTCATCGGGTCGCTGTCCCTTCAGGCCCAACCGCTGGAAGCGGTCGTGGCCAAGGCCATTGAAGAAAATCCCGATGTCCTCGCTGGCATTGAACAGCTCCGCGCCGCCGGGTTCGACGTGCGCATCGCCAAGGGGGCATTTCTCCCCACCGTCACCGCCGGAGCCGACGGTGGCACCGAGCGCCGGGAACGGGATGGATTTCCCACCACGGATCAAAATCGCGGCAGCGCCAACGTCGAAGCCGCCCTCCCCCTCTTTCGGGGCTTCGGCAACCAAGCCGGACTTGAACGGGCCGATGCCGCGCACCAGGCCACCTACCACCGCCCGGTTGCCATCGCAGACGACATCGCCCTGCGCCCCGCCCCGGCCTACCTCGAACTGCTGCGGGCTGAGCGGGTCGTCGAGCTCTCGCGGCAAAATCTAACCGACCACGAGGCAACCTACGACCTTGTCAAACAACGCAGCGACCAAGGCGTGTCCGATCAGTCTGACCTCACGCAAATCACCGGCCGCCTCGCCCGGGCCAAGGCCAGTTTGGCCAATTCGCTGAACAATCTCCGTGATGCCGAAACCACCATGCAGCAACTGGCCGGCATGCGTCCTTCCGGCCTGGTGGCTCCCGCTTCTTGGTCCGCCCGTCTCCCTGGTTCGCGCTCCGTGCTCACCAACCAGGCCTTGGAGCAACAGGTCACCTTGCTGGCCGCCCAGGAAGACGTAACCGCCGCCGAAGCCGGAGTCACCGCCCAACGCTCCGTGATCTACCCACAAGTTGATCTGGTCGCCGACGGGGAATGGCGTGACGGAGTCGAGGGTTTTAAGGGCCGTGAAGACGAATACCGGGTGCTCGTTCGCGCCCGACTCGACCTTTACCAAGGCGGACAGAATCTCAACCGGGTGCGCCAAGCCGAGAGCCGCACCGAGTCGGCTCGCCAAAATCTGGAGAAAGTGCGGCGCCAAGTTCTGGCCAACGCCCACGCATCCTGGGATGCGTTTGAGCTCCTCGCCGAAGCGGGCACCCATCTGCAGGAATACGTCGACGCGACGATCGAGACTTCCGATCTCTACCATCAACAGTTCACGGTGGGCCGCCGCACACTGTTGGATCTGCTCGATTCACAGAACGAACTCTTCAACGCCCAACAGGTGCTCATTCGCAATCAATACGATCTGCTCGGCGCCGAACTCCGCGTGCTCGCCAGTATGAGTGAGTTGACCCCCGCGCTGGGCATCAATCTGACGGATCGGCTGGACGAAGCTGAAGGATCCTGATCCTGCCTTTCGCATGTCCCGCTTACATGTGCAGCCACACGGTGGATGCCTGAAGCTGGTCCGTGTAAGGCACGATCGTCCGCGTGGTGGGATCCACCAAAAAATAGCCCTGATCGGTTCCCACCAGCACGACATCGATGCGGTCCCCGGCTTGGTTTTCTCGCCAATCAACCGGCAGTTCCAAACGAACGGCTCCGATCATCAATGCCGCGTCTCCGTAGCCCGCGTCGTTGCGCACGGCAAACTCCAGCATGACCCGCATGACGTGGGCGGCCCGCTCATTGTGGACGCGCGGAGGCACCCCATCACCGTCATTGATCCGCGCAAAGTGGGCTCGCATTTCGTGATGCCAGTCGAGCAGGACCGGCAAGTAGCTGTGCTCCAGCCGCACGTAGGCACTGTCATCCAACCGGATCTTCGGACCGATCCCTTGCTGTAACTCCCGACGGACCTCATGCACCGAAATCTGAATCGGATTCGCCCGATGAATCTCAGGGTGCGGGGGAACCGGTATGGTGATGGTGCGGGCACTGGCCACGATAGAACCGAGCACGCCCAGCCCTAAACCTACTCCCCAGCGGATACTTCGTGGCACCTTCGTTAGTAAATTCATCGGGATAATCTCAGTTAAAAAACACGCTGCGAATAAACCGTCGGTTGGGGTAATCCTCCAGCCGGACGTGAAAACCATTTTGGGGTTCAATGACCAGGAATCCCTTTTCGGTATGGACCAGCACCAACTCGTGCAGGCCTCCGGCCGGAACTCTCGACCACCCTTCTTTCTGCTGCACGATCATGGTCGCCCAGGCGAAGCCATGGGTAAGATCATAATCACGGCCCGCGGCAATCTCGCAGAACGCGGTCAGGCCCAACGCAAAATCGTCGCAATCCCAAGCTTCATGGCGATACGCCGCATCATACTTCCACACCAGCGCCTCAAACCACTTCAGCAAGTGAATCATCGTTCGCTGGGTGGGGACATGATACCACTCGTCCCGAGCGAACACCTCGGGCGTGCTGCCGGACACTTCGCGGAGTTCCTTGATGAGCGCATCGTGGGCAAAATGCATCGGTTCCCCGCGTTCCTTGATCACCTCGATGTGCGGTAACTCTTTGAACTCCAAAAACTCGCGAAAGTCCGTTTGTGTCTGCGGCAAGACCTCTTCACCCGGCAATGCCGCCGAGGGTTCACTCGCAACGCTTACGGCCACAAGGGTCAGGAAAATTAAAACAGTCTTTGGCATGGTGATGTAAGAAATACCCCTAGTTCGATACTCACCTTGATGGGCTAAGCAAACGATCAAGTAAACTGACTACGTATCGGCTGCTAGCGGTTTCTGCCGACCAACCAAAATCGGAGTAGTTCCTAGAGTCTCGTAGAGCTGGAGAACTCGCGCGGTTAACCAAGAACGGTGCCTACATCACCAATCGGACGAAACAAATGCGCCACCTCGGCACACTCGGAGAACTCGAGCACTTAAAGCCACCGCACCCTGAACAGCCGTCCAAACGGGAGCGTATGGCATCAAACAAACACCCGGCCGATCGTCCGCAGACCCTAAATCGAGGGGCGACTTGCCCTCTTTCTCAGCCTCGTTCCTTTTCATGGATGAAAGCACTCCCAGGATTTTTTCTAACTTTAGTCGTCCTCCCTTCCATCACTTTGGCCGGGTTCTTGGACTCCTTGCTCGGCGTCCCCCAATTGAGTGATGTTTACGTGAGCTCGGACTACGCGGCGATCCACGCTCCCAATGCTCGCGTGGTGGTCATTGGCGTAGGATCCAACGGCGAAGCGCAGCTCTATCGGGAACAACGCATTGAATTGGGTGAGATGGTCGCTTCCGCGGTTCACCACAAGAACCGAAATATCCAAATCGAAGGGCCCGCCAATCTGCAGAAAGCCATGGGCGAAAGTGGCCTCTCCAGCCTACTCGATTTCTTCGAACAAAACGTGGATCTGGATGTGCCCCATCTGGCGGCAATCCAGCAAAGCTACCCCACCGCAACTCACGCACTGGCCGTTCGCATCGATCGGAATCACATCGATAAGAACACC
>CAKZMS010000042.1 GCA_937128785.1 uncultured Opitutaceae bacterium
GAACCGATAAAAGCAGCCACTGACAGCCCATCACACCAGCCGAGATTTTTCGCGGCAATGCGTCGACCAACTTTACGACCCGCAGAGCGAATTCTTTGGTCCGTAGTTTTAGTTCGTCAGTCTTCATGAGATAAAATCCGAGATCCGCATTCAAAATTCCGCATTGGTATTACTCGAATCGCAGGGCTTCAACGGGATCCAGAGAGCTGGCGGACAAAGCGGGTAGAAACCCGCTGGAGACTCCGACCCCCATCGCGAGACCGACCGCCAGAAAGATAACCGCAGGCGAAAATACGATGGGAAACGACGGTGCGGCTGCCGCGATCACTGCCGCCATGCCCCAGGTCAGGCCCAGGCCAATGAGCCCTCCGACCAAGCAAATGCACACGGCTTCAATCAGGAACTGCAACAGGATGGAACGACGGCGGGCGCCGAGAGCCTTGCGGGTGCCGATCTCCCGGGTCCGCTCCTTCACGCTGACGTAGGTGATGTTCATGATGCCGATGGCGCCGACGAACAAAGCGAGGCCCGTGATGATCAGTCCAGCGGTCGCGATACCATTTTTAATCGGATCCAATTGCTCCCGGATGGTGGCGGATTCGTTGATGGAAAAGTCGTCCTCCTCTTCCGGTTCCAACTGGCGAATCCGACGCATCAAGCCGCGCAATTCATCGCGGGCTTCGGCACCGCGCGTGACATCATACTGCACGCGCACATCTCCTTCATCCCGGCCATGGATACTGTGGCGATAAGCCCGAATCGGAATCAATATGCCGGAATCCCAGCTAAACAGGCCCAGGAAGCTCCCCTGCCGTTCGGCCACGCCGACGATGCGGAACGGGGAGTTGCGAACAATCACGCTCTTACCGATCGGCGACTCGTTCGGAAACAAGGCATCGGCCACGTCGAATCCTACGACGGCAACTCGGGTGCCGGTCTGGTTTTCATATTCATTGAAGAATCGTCCCTCCATCATGTCTGACTTGGAGATGAGCGCCATTTCGTGCGACGTGCCCAACAGGAAGATATTGCTCACCTTCAGCTCCCCGCGAGACACGGACACCTGAGTATTGTCGGCAGCCACCGCGCGCACCAACGCACTGTCAGGAGTTTCCCGAATCCATTGATAGATGCGATCGGCATAGGACGTGCGAATATCGGGACGATTGCGATAGTAACGGAAATCCCGATCACCGCCATCCCAGGGAAATTTGGTCACGTAAAGCACGTCATCGCCGAAGCCCGAGAAGCTTTCATCCACCCCTTGATTGATCCCCAGAATCGCGGTGGTCATCAGCGTCACGGCCACGATGCCGATCACCACCCCGAGTGCGGTGAGGCCGGAGCGCATCTTGTTGGCCCGGATCTGCGCAAACGCGATCCGCACCGACTCCCAAAATTCATAGAATAACCGTCTCACGTTTGGATTCTGGATTTTGGATTCTTGATTTTCGATTGAGCGGATCGCTTCTGCAAGGTGCGGCGGGAAGCCACCATGATTGCGGTCAATTCGTCGGACTCCTGCTTCAGTTCGGCTACCTGCTTTTGCGTTCGAAGCCCGTGCTCTTCGAGCAATTCCAACCAGAAGCCAGACTCGTCGGCTTCTTCTTCGACGATCGATAGTTTTGAGATCATCTCAGCCGTCGAACGTGATCGGCAAGCGGCTCGATAGTTCGCCCCGACCGACGTCCCTGAACGGCCCAACTGATTGCCAAGAATCCGCCCCGAACGGGTATCCGGCAACGAATCAACCAGTTTGAGGGTGCGCAGCGAAAACGCCTTGGTGCGTCTCTTGAGCTCAGCTTCGTTCATCGGGTCAGAAATCAAAAATCCAGAATCAAAAATCGAAATTCATTGCCTGCGCTAGGCATGCAGCTCGTCTGCCTCGATCAGTCCGTCGCGGAGACGGACGATACGGCGGGCGTGCCGGGCGACGTCCTCTTCGTGGGTCACCATGATGATGGTGTTGCCTTGATCGTAGAGGTCTTCGAACAGCTCCATGATCTCGACGCCCGTCTTGCTGTCCAAGGCGCCGGTGGGTTCGTCCGCCAGGATGATGGAGGGACGGTTGACCAGAGCCCGGGCGATCGCGACGCGTTGCCGTTGGCCACCCGAAAGCTCGTTGGGTCGGTGATGCATGCGGTCACCCAGTCCAACCGAAACCAACGCTTGCTCAGCTTGCTCCCGCCGCTGGGAGGAAGGCAGGCCGGCGTAGATCAAGGGGAGCTCCACATTGTGCAGGGCATCGGAACGCGGCAGGAGGTTGAAACTCTGGAAGACAAAACCGATCTCCCGATTACGGATGTCGGCCAGTTCATCATCGGTCATCTCGGCCACATCCTCGCTGGCAAATTCGTAATGTCCGGCGGTCGGGGTATCGAGACACCCGAGCATATTCATCAAAGTGGACTTGCCTGATCCGGAGGGACCCATGACGGCAAGATACTCGTTGCGCTGAATCTTCATCGTCACGCCGCGCAGGGCATAGACGATCTCCTGCCCCATCTTGTAGAGCTTGGTGACATCGCGAATATCGATGACCAAATCACCCGGAGAGTGAAACGCTCGGGCGGTCGCAGGGCTGCTGGCGGTGGTGGACATGGGAGGAATGGTTCGCGACTTACCCGTCGTCTTCGGCCTTGTCCGATTTCTCAGATTTTTCGCCGCGCTTCTTCTGCACGATTACGTCCGCGTCATCCTGCAACGTGCGGGTGATGACCGCATAGGATCCGCTCACCACCGTTTGGCCAACTTCCAGCCCCGACTTGATTTCCATGTAGGTCGTGTCGGCGATACCCGTCTCCACGTCGACGAGTTTGGCCTTGTTGTCTTCGATCACGAAGACCACGCGGCGAAGTGACTCTTTCTGGCGACGGGCGCGTTCGCGTTCCTCTTCTTCATTCCGGGCGGTCGCAGCTCCTTCACCGGAACGTTCCTGCAGGGCCTTTTCTTCGTCTTTCGCGATTTGCTCGACGGTCTTGTCCCCTTCACGGCTGCGTACGGTCACGGACTGGATGGGCACCACGATGACATCTGTTGCGGTGGCGGTCTCGATGTCCGCCAGCGCACTCATGCCCGGCTTGAGGGTTTCGCCATCCGCATCGATGCGAATCTTGACTTCAAAGTTGGTGACTTCGGCTTGAGAGCCCTGTCCGCGGACCAACGCGGTGGAGGCGATCTCCGTAACCTGCCCGCGAAATTCACGATCAGGAAAGGCATCGACATCGATCCGGGCGGGGTTGCCCACCTGGACATTAACGACGTCGTTTTCATTCACTTCGACCACGACCTCCATATTGGAGAGATCGGCGACTCGCATGACTTCGATCGAATTAAACTGCCCTGTGCCGGCAACGCGCTCACCCACTTCGACCGGGAGGCGACTGATCGTTCCGTCCATGGGAGCATAGATGGTGGTCTTCTCCAAAAGGTCGCGGGCCTGGCTCAACAAACCATCGGCTCGACGCACCTGCGCCTGGGCACTTTCGAAGTTGGCTTCGGCCACCTCAAATTCGGTCCGCACCCGACGATGTTGCTGAAACGAGATCAGCTCTTTTTCGCGGAGATCAGCGCTGCGGTCCAAGTCGTCTCGGGCTTGTTCGAGGCGGGCCCGGCTTTGGACCTCAGAGGCTCGCGCCGCGGCGAGATCGGCTTCCCGTTGGTCAACCTGGTAGCGATAGTTGTCGTCCTTGATGCGCAGGAGCAGTTGTCCCTTGGTCACATCCGCACCCTCGGCGAACGGCAGCTCTACGATTTCGCCGGAAACTTCGGGTGCGATCTTCAC
>CAKZMS010000043.1 GCA_937128785.1 uncultured Opitutaceae bacterium
TTGCCGGGCAGCCCCGCCCTCGTCTGAGGCGAGGGCGTTCTATTTCATTGAAACCAAAATACGCCGGAGGCGATTGACGGGTCGAGGCTTCGGGGCAGGTTGTCGGCCTTCATGCCATCTCGCCCTCCTACATCTTCCGGCGTGGTCTACGTGACGCGTCAGGCCCATTTCAATGCTGCACACCGGCTGCATAACCCGGCCAAAAGTGCGGCATGGAATCGGCGCACCTTCGGGCCTTGCAACAATCCGAAGTGGCACGGACACAACTACGTGATCGAAGTGACGGTGGCGGGCGAACCGGATCCGGATACCGGTTATGTGACCGATCTGGGCGATTTGAAACAGGTCATGGAGAATCGGGTGCTGAAGCACGTTGATCATCGCAATCTCAACGAAGAGGTCTCGTGGCTGAAGGGGGTAATCCCCTCCGCGGAGAATCTCGCGATCGCCTTCTGGCGGCGACTGGAGAAGCACCTGCCTTCCGGCCGGCTGCATCAAGTGCGCCTCTTTGAAACCCCCCGCAATTTTGTCGACTACTTCGGACCTCAAGGAGGGCCAAAGTAGTTCCCGACACTTAACCAAAACCGGCCAGTTAATCCCGCCCTGTGGGACTACGGTTATCGTTCCAACCGCCTGGCTGCAAAAACCCAAAAACGAAATGAACAGCACCGAAACCAAAACCATGTATCTCCATCGGGCCGCGGGCCAACCACCGAAGATGGAGCGATCCTATGATGCCGGCTTCAAGATGACGCCGGCCTACCACGCCACCTTGCCGGACATGATGGACGCCGAGGACGCCATTCAAGGCGCCCCGGTGCCGATCCAACAAGTCGGCGTATCCAATTTCCATCTACCGCTGCAATTCCGCACCGAGACCGGCAAGGTGGTCACCTTGCAGGGGGCGATAACGGGAAGCGTCTCCCTTGAGGCCACATTGAAGGGCATCAACATGAGCCGCATTGTGCGCTCGTTTTACGAGCACGAAGACGACGTATTCACCCTCGAGGTGGTGCGTAACATCCTGGACAAATACCGCCGCAAGGTTGAGTCGCTCGATGCTCGCCTGAAGATCAGCTTCTCCTACCCCATGCTGCAGGAATCGCTGCGGAGCGGACTGTCGGGATGGCAATACTACGATGTGTCGTTTGAAGGCATTATGGACGGTGATGGCCGTTTCCGCTCCTTCATCGAATTTGATTTTGTTTATTCCTCCGCCTGCCCGTGCAGCGCCGAACTCTCCGAGCATGCCCGTGACGTGCGTGGCGCCTACGCGGTGCCGCACAACCAGCGGTCCAAGGCCCGGGTGAAGGTCGAGGTCGCCGACGGAGCCGATCTCTCGATCGAAGACCTGCAGGCGCATTGCTTGAACGCCCTCAAGACCGAGACGCAGGTGATGGTGAAGCGGGAAGACGAGCAGGCCTTTGCCGAGCTCAATGGTGCGCACATCAAGTTTGTCGAAGATGCGGCCCGCTTGGTCTACGCCGAGCTCGCCGAGGACTCCCGGATCGTGGACTTCCAAGTCGCTTGTTCCCATCTGGAGTCGCTGCATTCACACGATGCGGTGAGTGTCATCTGCAAAGGCGTGCCCGGCGGCATGAAGGCAGACTTCATGGAGTTCCGCAGTTTGGTTTGCTGAATCACTCGCTACCGAAGGCATCGAAGAGATCCAACGCCCCTCCGCCGCTGAGTTTTACAGGAGTGAACTGAAGTAAGCAGAGGCGATATCCTGTGGGCCCTCTGCTCCAGACTTTGTTTCCTCTTTGTCGAAGAGCAGAATTAAGGATATCTTACAGCTTGGTTCGCTTCGTTTCCTTCTGTGAAAACTAGTTTGAATGCGTAACCTATCCATATGGCTAAACCTGTAGTGCTCATCACCGGCGCGTCCCAAGGCATTGGCGCGGAGATTGCGAAGACGTTTGCGCGGGAAATTCCCGGCGTGCGGCTCGCCTTGTCGGCCCGCAACGCCAAGAATCTGGCCAAGACTCAGGCCGCTTGTGCCAAGCTTGGAGCCATCGCCGAGGTATTTGTGGGTGACGTTGCGGATGAAACCGCAGTCGAGAAAATGCACGCGGCCGTCACCAAGCGGTTCAAACGCGTTGATGTGCTGATCAACAATGCCGGTAAGTTCGAACCGACCGACTTTTTGACCATGGCCGTGGCCGACTTCGATCGCCTGATAGACGCCAACCTGCGCAGTCTGTTTTTGGTCTCGCGGGCCTTCGCTCCGGGGATGGTAAAGCAGGGCAGTGGGCACATCTTCAACATGAGTTCCATTGCCGGTCAGCAGGCCTACCCACAAGGCGCGGGTTATTGTGCAGCCAAGTTTGGGGTGACGGGTCTGTCCAAGGTCATGCGGACCGAGCTGATGGACAAGGGCGTGCGCGTGACCACGGTTTATCCGGGAGCGACCGTCTCACCGTCATGGCGAGGCAGCGGTTTTGACCGCAAACTGATGATGCCCACCCGTGATGTGGCCCGGGCCTTTTTCGACGTTTACCGGATGTCCAAAAACACGGTGGTCGAAGACATCGTTCTCCGCCCTCAGGGCGGCGATTTTTAGTCACTTACCCGACGCGGACTTTTTCTCACTGTCCTCATCAATTACCTCCACCGGTGCCGGTGGGGGTTCTACTTTGGCGGGCTCGGGATTGTTGAGTTGGGTGGCCAGGTTACAGGCTTTCACGCCCTTTTTCCGCAGAGTGACCTTTTGAAAAAACAGGTTGTTGGGCATGCGCCATTCGCTGCCTTCGTGATCAACTAGGGTGGTGAAGAAAAAATTCAGATCGACCACCCGACCCTCCACATTTTCGGAGGGCAGCTTGATGTCATCACCGATACTGAAGGGTCGAAGCAGGACCAAAATTACGGTGGCCGAAGTATGGCTGAGGAGACTCCAGACCGCGACGAAGCCAATCGCGACCATCGCCAAGATCGTGGAGATCATCGCCCAAATGCCGCCAAGCTCGAATCCGAAGACTCCGAGTACGATCACGAAAACGACCACGCGTACGAGCCAACGGAGGGTGTTGCGCGCCGGGACGATGTCATTCTCGTCGAGATGAGTGCGACGGGCGAGCAGCGAGAAACTTCGGCCGATGATAATGTTCAGGAGCACGCCTCCCAGAATCACAATCGCCGCAACCGGTAGCGCCGCGACAAATAAGGGAACGAGTTCTGCGATACCGTTCCAGATGTCTTGTAGAGTCATGTCCATGAGGTTGGAGCTAGGGGCATGCCAGACCTCCGGGCAAGCGGGGGTATTTAACTACCCCAGTCGCAGAGGCTGGCGACGTGGGCGGCGGAGCCGTCGCGTTTCCAGCCGTCGAGTTGGGCTTGGTCCTTGAGTTGTTGACCGCGTTGGCGGGGAACAAGGGCGAAGGCACTTTGGGCATCGGTCAACGCACTCATGTCGCCCCATAGTTTTTCAAATTGGGCGACGGGAAAGACGTCTTCCTGACCATGGCCCCAGCGTTTTTTCACGTCCTTCAAGGTCACATAGGTGGGAACCCGGGCACCGAGATTACGCACGCCGGCCTCCACCGCGGAGGGATCATCCAACGAGGATCGGGTGAGGCCGAACAGCGCGAGCAACGCGTCGATGTCGATCCAGCAGGTATTGGCGTTGTAGTAGCTCAGTTTGAATTCGTCCTCCTCGCGCGGTAGCGCCAGGCCTTCGACCACGCGGACGCGGCCGTCGATCCGGGCGAATCCGCCGCCGTGGTCTTCCACCCGTTTGGTGATGGCTTCCCAGCCCATCACGGCTTTGCTCGACTTGAACCAACCCAGCATGGCGGGATCGGCGGTGGCCCCGAGCGTGTCGATGTTGTGCACCATGAGGTAGCGGAGATTGGGCTGTTGCTCGATCAGCCGTTGTAAGGTTCCGTTTTTGATCAGGTTGGGGATCTCAAACCAGTGCCCGACCGGATGGAGACACTGGTTGGGCAGATTCTCCGTATAATCAGCTCCTTCGCCGGTGGAGCGGGCCCAATGGGTCAGCGCGGTGCGCACGCTCTCCAGCATCTTCTGTTGCTGCTCATCGAGTTTCTGTTGCGCGGTTTCTTCCCAAGCAAACTGTAGATCCCGCACGGTGGGCACGAGTCGAAGTCCGATGGAACGGCCGGGCGACAAATGGATCGAGTTGCCGAAGGCACCTTCGTAAGTGTTTTTCAGATACGACTCGGTGGACGCATGGGTAAGGTAGCTCGTGGTGAAGACATGGGGCACTGAACCACCGTATTGCGCGTGGGTGCGTCGGGTCTTGGCCAAGTGGACATCGATGAAGTTGCGGTGTTGGCCGTCGAACTTGGCGAAGGGGTGTAACCCCTTCACGCAGCCGGCGCCCTGGGTCCACCGGCTGCCCACCCCGGCGGCGTAGGTAACGATGGCCAGCTCTCCCGCCGCCAGGGCGTCCGCCCCGATTTGGGCGTAGTCGGCGGGGGCTTCCCGGAGATTGAACAGGTCCCGGGACTCGAGGTCTTCGATCTTGGTCGTCGAGGGCAGCCGATTCATGGCCAGTCCGATGCGTCCGTCCCGCAGCTCCTGACGAATTTGCTCGTGCTGGGTCGCATCAAACCCGTTGGCCCGCAGTAGTCCGGCCAAATTGGATTCCGCATCGGTGTCGGCGGAGAGCGAGGGCAGCATCTGGCCCAGCAACTCGGGCAGCGCTTCGCGCAGAGCGGGGTCGTGTTGCGAGTGCTGGGTGAACACGGCGAGGTCGTTCTGCTCCCGGGCGGTCAGATCCTGGGCGGATTGACGGAGTGTTGCCGGCACCATTTGCCGGTAGTAGCCCACGGGAAGGAGTGCCTCGGGGGCGGCGCGCAGCGCGCCGGTGGAACCGCTTTCGTTGATCGTGAAATCGTAGACCACCGGATCCATGGCGAAGGGGAGGGAGGCTTCCAGATCGCGTTTGGCGGCGGTCATGATCTCCAGCAAGCGAGCCTGGGCTTCCTCGCGCCGAGCGGGGTCAAAAATGAATCCCATGCCGCCGCCGGACATGCCGCCCAGCATCCAGAAGCCCCAAAAACTATCGCCGAATTCCGCCCGCACTTCGGCGATGAGTCGTTCGGTGTAGCGATTGCTCACCCACGGAATGATCTGCTGCAGCGGTCCGGTGAAGTTGGCGGTTAGGGCAGCGCCCAGGGCTTTGATGTCGCCGTGAGCGAGATGCTGCAGAATGGCCTCCAAGGTGTCCACCGTGGTGCCGCGGGCCTTCCACTCTTCGACGCAGCGCAGCAGATATTTTTCCGTCACCATTTCAAGGATAGGACCAACGTTCTGCGCCATGCCTCCGTGCACGAGGACGAGGGACTGTTGCAGTTTTTCACGGGCGGCGGCGGGAATCCGGTCGTGTCCCAACCGGGTGTGTTGCGGCAGCAGGCAACCGCGACTGATCCCGAATTCGGCGTCTCCCTCTTCGCTGGCTTTGCCTTCGATGAGTTTGATGCCCGGCCAGATTCCGCCGGAGTCCTGCCAACCGCCCCCGGAGCCGCCCAACCATTCGCCGAGGATGGCCCGGGTTGCGACCGTCCGTCGATCCCGCTCGTTGAGCGGTCCTTCCAAATCAGCGATCTGCCGGGTTGCGCGCATGCAGGTCGCGATGAGTGCGCCGAGGAGATTGGTGGATACGGCCAGTCGCGATCCCTTGGGGATCCCGTTGACGTTGGAAATCAGCTCAAATCCCCGGCCCGGCCCAAACGTGCGGCCGAGGAGATCGGCCAGCGTTGCGCCGGAACGTTCGATGCCGGGCGGGATGATACCCGCGGCGATCACCGCGGCCTTGAGCAGGCCGAGATAATCGCGGCCGAAATCAAACACCTCCTCGAGATCACGGATGCAGACACTGGCTTCCAAATCGACGCTGCACAGGCGCATGACCGGTTCATCTATGACCCGGAAGTAAGCTTCCACCGGGGGCCGGGTGGCGGGATCGCGACCGTGCACCCCCAGATCGATCGAAACATTGAGTACCCGCGCTCCTTCCGGGTAGTCCATGCCGAGAAAGAAGATATCGCTCCACGCGCAATGCGTGAGGTCCATGCGCACGGCCGTGCGTTCCACCAGCATCGGCAGGGAAACGGTTTGGGCCGATTGGGGAATCAGTTCGGGGCGCACCCGCAGCGGCTGATCCGTGGGGTGGCCCATGCGAAACATCCAGGCATTGCCTCGCGTGGAGCGAACGGTGCGGCGCACCTGATTGGCCAGAGTCTGAAACGCCAGGGCATGGTAGGCCGCGCCGAGGGCGCTGCAAAGCGTATCATTGGCCCCCTGCTTCTCCTGCATTTTCAGCAAAACGCCGATGGCATCTTCAAAGCGGCGATCGAGCAGGCGTTGAAATGCGGGATAGGGCACCCGACCCGAGTCGCCCAACTCCGGCTGTCGCGGCAGGTGATACCGATGGAGCACATGGAGAAAGAACAGGGCCCGCACGCGTTGGTAGAGGTTGGTTTCCTGATGGCGATAGGCCTCCAGTTCCGCGGCGGCGGCGATGAGCTCGTCGAACGATTTGCCCTCACCCCAATCATCAACCGAGCGGTTGCGGACCGCGACGTCTTCGCTGCGGATAATGTCGATCAGTTCGGACATGGCTTAGTTCTGGGGCTGACCCAGGAGTTCGATGATGTGGGACATCACCTGGTCGCGGTCCTTGCCGCCGAGGGAAAGGGCGAGCTGAGCCGTGAGCAGGCCGTAGTCGGCTCCGATGTCGTAGCGGCGTCCCGCGACGTTGAGCGCCAGGTAGCGACGATGGCCGGCGAGTTGCAGCAGTGCATCGGAGAGACCGAGCGATCCGCCCGGGGCGGCCGCTTGCTGTTTCGCCAGCAGTTCAAAGATCTGTTGGTCCAGCACATGCAGGCCGAAGAAACACAGATAAAAGCCGGCCCGCATGCCGGGAACCAACAGCTCCTGTTCGGCGACCGTCGGCGTGGGCTTTTCCAATACCGTATCGATTTCATAGAGCGGAAGATCGCCTCCCACCAATTTGCCGCCGACCGCCCCGAAAGACGTGAGTTGGCTCTCGCGGGTGGGTTGCACGGCCGAGACCGGAGCCCTCTCGGCCTCCGCCACATCCAAGAGCTGGCGAGCGCAACTGGCGGTCACATCACTGAGGTGGATATGATCGCCCACCAGATGGAGGAAAGGCTCGTCGCCGATGAAGTCCTGTCCGCGCAGAAGGGCGTCACCATAACCGCGGGGTTCCGTTTGCACGGCGAATTCCGTTTGGGTGCGTAAGTCACCGCAGGCTTCCGCATAGGCGGTTTCGTCTCCGGGGCAAACGACGACACAAAATTTTTCGATGCCCGCTCCGGCCGCTTCCCGGAGAATGATCTCCAAGGCGCTGCGCGGGACCCCGTCCCGATCGACCAGAATCTGCAGGGGCAGAGTGCGTTGAACGGGGTTGGCGGCGGTGATAAGAGCGTGGCGAACTTTCATGAGGAATTAAAAGTTCACGGCCTTGAGTCGGTCGCAGCAACTCAGAATGGGCCGGCTGTCCCGGGCCTGGTGAGGGATTTAGTAGGGTGGAGTCGCGCCGAATCGGGTGGCGACCCACTCGCCGTGGCGGCAGGCACTGGCGAGCGCTGCCGCGGGGGAAATATCTTTCTGCAGCAAATGAGTGAGAAGTCGGGCGAGAAAGGCGTCACCGGAGCCAATGGTGTCCACCACTTCAACGGGCCGACCTGTTTCCCAATGCCACTCGCCGTTGTCGAGCAATCCGGCGCCGCGCTCCGCGGCGGTGATGCAGACGGTTTGGCAGCCGCACTCCATCGATAGCGCCCGAGCCATGGCTTCTTCGGATCCGGGTTCCTCGGCGTCGGCGTTGAGCACGACCCGGGCGGCCTCCTCGGCGTTGAGTTTGAGCAAGTCGGCGTGACGGGCGCGCTCCCGCACCAACTCCAAATCATCGAACGGAGCCCGCAGATTCACATCAAATACGCGCAGCGCCTCGTTGGGCAGCACCTGGAGCACGCGATCGAGGGCCGTGCAATTGACTTGGCTGCGTAGCGCGAGCGAACCGAAGACCAGGGCCTGGGAGGCGACGGCCAGTTGGATGGTGTCCTGGGTGATCAGAATCTGGTCCCAGGCCACGCTCTCCGTGATGTCGTAAGTGGCGTCGCCCTGTTCGTTGGTGCGAGCGACGACAGTGCCGGTCGGCAGACCGGAATGCATCGTGATAGAATCGGTCGAGATGCCCCATCCTTCGAGACGGCGGACGAGCTCGAGGCCGAGTTTGTCCCGGCCCAGTCCGGATAACATGTTTACGTCCAAGCCCAGTTGCTTGAGATGGTAACCAACATTAAAGGGGGCTCCGCCGGGAAAGAGGCCGGCGGGAAGGAAATCCCACAAGATTTCACCGAAACAGATGACAGAGGGGCGATCAGACATGACGTCGGGGAGGTTGAGTCGAGGGTTGGGGGCAGCCAAAAGCGTGCCTACCCGCAGACTAAAGACCTACGGGCTCAGTCGGCGAGATTATCCGGATTGGCTTCCACTTCCTGGCAGGCTCGGATGAAGCAGGCGGCGGACCAAGCCTGATAGGCTTTGCCCATCGGGCGGCCGGTTTGGCCGTGGACCCATTCGTTGAATTCCCATTCGTGTTCGCGGCCGAGTTGATTGACCTTGGCGAGGCGGTAGAGCTCGCGGCAGGCGACTTCGTGGAGGCCCAGGCGGTGGATGAAGCGAACCCACATGCCGCCCAAGAAGGGCCAGATGCCGCCATTGTGGTAGTGGTGAGGAAGATTGAGGAGATTG
>CAKZMS010000044.1 GCA_937128785.1 uncultured Opitutaceae bacterium
ATCTGTTCGATCCGGGGGGGAGTGGAGTAGTGGTCGTGATTGGTCAACCAACACGCGGCCGAATCAGGATCCTGAGGGTCGAAACCATGCATTCCCGGAACGTTGCGTTGGTTCATGAAGGAAGGCGCGAAAATGGTGCCCTGTTTCAAAAGATACCACAGTTCGCCGTCGCGCCGATCTTCAAAACGACATCCGTTTTCCTCCAACTCAGCGTCGGTCAGCATGCGTCCTTCGGACCGTTGTTGCAGCCATCCCATCACCCGGTCGCGGACGGCATCGCCGCCGGGAAACCAGAAACGTACCATCGTCGAATCCCAGACGGCGGCGTAGTCGGTGCCATACTTCAGCCCCAGCGACTCGAATTCCTTCAGCATGCGGCTGTTGTGCTGGGTATCGGCCATCCCGTGATCGCTGAAGAGGTGAATGCGCACGTCATCGTAGTGCTCCCGGGCGGTGGCTTCGATTTCGCGCAACCAGTTCTCAAATCGCTCGAAGGCGGCATCGACTGCCGGTCCCGTGGTGCCATGGGCATGCATGGTGGCATCCAGTTTGGAGGTGAACAGGTAGCTCAATTCGACTTTCCCCTCCCTCAGTTCGGCAATGAGTCGTTCCACGTTGGTCTGATCGTCCTTGCGCCAATCCGAGCGTGACCAGGTTTTGCCGGACCGTTCCCATGCGGCGAAAATGGCCTCCTGCCCGCCGATAATGCCCCCCGGTTCGTAGAGATCGTGCTTTTCCGTGTAGTCGAGCCAGTGCAGGCGGCGAAAGGGAACGCTGTAGAGTTGAAAATAACCGGTGTATCCCAGCTTTTTTTGCCACCACTTGCTGACCTGGTTGCGCACCCGATGGTGGGCGGCGACGACATCAGGCAACCAGCCCAACCACTTGGCGGCGCCGAAGGGAGAATGGGCGGGGTCGAAGACGAAGAAGGAGAAATGACCGTGCTCATGCGGCATCTTTCCCGAAAGGATGCTGGGATCACACGTGCACGAGTAGCCGAGGATGGTGTCGCATTTGGAACGGTGCGGCAACAGGTCGCTGAGAAACTGCCGCTTTTCCGCCTGAACCCAACCCAGCGCGTCGGCGAAGATGAAGATGTCTACGCGGGGCGTTTTCATTCCGCCAATAAATCGTTCACGAGTTGCACCAGCTCCACGGGACTGAACGGCTTGGTGATGAAGGCGCTCACCCCCGCGCTTTGGGCATCGTCCTTGATGCCGGTGTCGCCGCGGGCGGTCAGCAATACCACGGGCAGGTCTTGACCGTGCTCTAGTTTGCGGGCGGAGGTGATGGTATCCAGTCCATTGATACCCTTGAGGCCGAAATCGATCAGCAGCAAATCGATGGCTTGGCTGCCGATCAGGTCGAGGGCGGCCTCTCCTGAATCGGCTTGAATCAGAGTGTGGCCCGTGCGTTTGAGGCTGAATGTAATCAGTCGCCTCATGTGCGGTTCATCGTCCGTGATCAGGATGGTTTTTTCGCTCATGCGGCAGAAGTCTTGCGGGTGAAGGCGACCAAGGTCCGGTCATCGGATTGGTGGTCACGTTGGATGAGTTTTAGTGAGGTGATGCAGGTGGAGGTAAACTCTGGCAGACTGCCCTGCCACCAGCCGGGCAGCCGTTCACAAAGCGCGTCCCAGCCGAGCATCTCGCCGGAGGCGTCTTCCAATTCAAAAAGACCATCGGTTACCAGGCATACCACCGCCTCGGGGGCGATCTCTGCGGTAGCGTTCTGATATTCGGTGTCGGGCAACACGCCCAGCGGAACATCTCCCACGGACGAAATTTCGCGGGCGGAGGTATCGCCGGGCAAAAACACCAGGGGATCGGAGTGCCCCGCGTTGGCAATGGTGCAATGGTTGCCGTCGGGAGAAAGCGATATCAATTCCGCGGTGATAAACATGCTCAGTGACGCCAGATCTCCAGCGAGCAAACGGTTGAGCTCGGTCAGCAGTTGAGCCGGGTCGTGGGCGAGATCGAGTCGAGCGCGGGCGGATGCCCGCAACAGCGACGAGAGCATGGCTGCGGGCACGCCCTTGCCCATGACATCGGCAATGAGCACCAGAATGTGGCCGTCCGGACCCACCATCGCATCGAAAAAATCGCCTCCGACCGCGCGGGCACTTTCACATATTCCGTGAATTTCCCAGTGAGGGCTGGCGGGAAACTCCGTAGGGAGAAGCGAACGTTGAATCTGGGCCGCGATCTCCAGTTCCCGCAGCTCCCGCAGCTGCTCCTCGCGTTGGCGGTTCAGCTCGGCGGTGGTATGGGCGACGCCCACAAAGTCAGCGATGGTGCGGAGCAAGTTGGTCTGGCCGGCGGTGAAGGGTGCACCCTCACCGCGGCCCGAAACAATGATACCGATCGGCTTACCCTGAAAGCTCACTGGCCCGATCATCAGGCCGGCCTGCCAGTGCCGGAGAGGGTCGGATTCCGGCAAGTCACCTGCTCGGTCATTGGAGAGAAACTGCTGCGCTGCCAACACCGCTTCCTCTTGCACCGAAAGGTAGTCGGGGGGCGTGGGGATGGATTCATTTACGCGATCCATGAACAGCTGCCACTGTCCGTCGGCACGACGCAGTCGCGCGTAGACCAGATCCGTGGAAAGCAGGTTGCGCAGCCGACCCAGCACGCTGTCCATGAACTCATCGAAAGACTTCGAAGTCGCGAGGAGGGCGCTGATATTGAACATGGCGGCGAGGCTTTCGTAGCTGTCGCTCAGGTCCTGAGTCATGAGCTGAAGCTCTTCTTCGACCGCCGCCACATTGGGCGGTTGCGGCGCAACCGAAACAGACTTTAGCAGGGTGACCTCGTGGCCGCGTTCGCTGTTGTCGTGGCGGACGTCATCGAAGAAATCGCTGATCAAGAAACCGCCGCGACCGCTTTCGGCCAGCGGGTCCGTTGGCAGCTCATGCCAGTCGTCCGGGGGCTCGAAGTGACCGGGGTCGCGGACTTGCACCGCCAATCCGGCATCGCTCCAGGCCCAGCGAAACCGCAGGCGCCCCTCGGGGTGTTCGCGGCAGCCATGGATGATGGCGTTGTTGAGCGCTTCGGCGACGGCGAGTTGCAACCCCGACCACTCGTCCTCGGGAAATCCACGCTCGTCGAGGTAGCGTTTCATCTGCCGGAGCATCACCTCCACGTTCCCCAGATCAGGGGACAGGTCGTATTCGGCCCCTTCGCGAAACTCCAGGTGGGACTCGCTCACGGGCGCCGTCTCCTCCCGGTCAGCCAGCTCCAGATGGAGGGTTGCAGACGAGCCATCATGAAACGGTCAACGATTTGGACGCGAGAATCCCGGGTGCAGTCCAGCAGACACTCGCCGTCGGCAATCATATGTTTCAGGTGAAGATTCGAGCCGATGAAGGTGTCCGGCATGACCACGGAATCGCTCACGCTGGCGTTACGATCGATCACCGAGTGGGTGCCGATGATCGCGTTGGGGCCGATTACCGAGTCGGCGCCAATTTGCGAGCGGGACCCGATCCAGCACGGCCCGGTCAAACGGGCTTGCGGGTGAATCACCACCCCGGGGCCGACCCAGACGCGGGGGTGAAGTTGTCGATCGAGAGATACCTTCTCGTTGCGCGATTGCAGCCAGTCCATCTGCACCTTGAGCCAGTAACGGAGCAACTCACCACCGGTGGTGGGAGCGGCGAAGTCGGTCTGCCCCGGCAGGGCCGCCAGCGACGAGCGTTGGGCGGGGGCGTCGGAGGGAGCGGTGGCATGGACGGCGACCTCACGTGACCAGAAGATACCTCCCTTCAAACGCTGCTCCAACAAGTCCGGACGATCCGGGGAAATGATTTTGACCCGCTCGACGTTGCGCCGCACGGCCTCATCCATCCAATGTGCGAGCACGGATTGGAAGCCGACCGGCCAGAGCGCCCAAGGTTCGCCGCGTTGCACGACGTCGTCGAACTGGCTCCAGTCGGGAGCGTCCAGCCAGAGGGTGCCTTGCGGTTCAGTGGTGCGATCGAGCGTCAAAATGCGCCGTCTCCCTTCAACACGGCAGGGATGGTTTTGAATAACAGTTTAATATCCAGCCACACGCTTTCGGATTGGATGTAACGCACGTCGAGTTCGACCTGACCGTCAAAGTCGATGCCGCTACGGCCTCCCACCTGCCAGAAACAGGTGAGGCCGGGGCGGGCCAGCAGTCGTTGCCGGTCCTCCACCAGGTAGTGTCGCACTTCCCGCGGCACGGCGGGGCGCGGTCCCACCAGCGACATGTCGCCGACGAATACATTCCAGAACTGGGGGAGTTCATCGACGGAGTATTTGCGAATGAAACGACCGATCCGCGTGATGCGCGGATCGTTCTTCATTTTGAACGTGATGCCTCCCTCCATTTCGTTCTGGGCCAGGAGTTCGTCCTTCAATTTGTCGGCATTGGGGACCATCGACCGAAATTTCCACATGCCAAACAGTTCGCCGAATCGACCGACCCGTTGCTGACGGAAAAAGATCGGCCCCCGGTCCTCCAGTTTGATCAGCAGGCAGGTGGTGAGGAGGACGGGCGACAAGAGGATCAACGCAATCGCTGCCGCGACGATATCGATCAACCGTTTGATGATCTGCGTGCCCCCGACGACCAGGCTCCACAACACGCGCTTGCGCCAGAATCGAAAATTCAGCCGCCAACGACCGCGCGCGGTGCCGGCGCGGCTCCAATATTCGACGATTTGTTCGTTTTCGTTGTCCGACACGTCAGCGAGTTAGGCAGCGGAGTCACGGTGCTCCTGCGCAACCCGCGCGAAGAGTGACTCCAGATTCGAAAGATAGTCCTCAAAGTCATACTTCTCGGATACGAGCGCGAGCCCCTTTCGGCCCATCGTCCGCGCCTTTTCCTTGTCGGCCAACAGATCGTCGACCCGTTTTGCGAAAGCGGTCTCGTCTTTCCAGTCTACCAGGTAGCCGTTGTGTCCATCCACCAGCCAGTCCTTGATGCCGCCGGCGTCCCAGGCGACCACGGGCAAAGCAAAGCGCATCACCTCAAGACCGATGGTAGCGATCGGCTCGGGCCAGAGTGAGCTGAGCACAAAAGCCGACGCGTCCCGATAGTAGTCCTTGAGCGTTTCCTGCGGCACAAACCCCGCGAACGTGACGCGATCATCCAGGCCCAATTCCCGGGTGAGATTCTCACAATAGTCGCGGTGATTCCCGTCACCCAATACGACCATCTCGAAGGGAGCCTTCACTTGGGTAAGAGACCTCAGCAGCACATCGAGTCCCTTCCCGCGAATAATCTGCCCGGCCCAGATCAGGAGGTTTCGATCGGAGAAAGAGGGCTCCAGTGGTTCGGTGGCCCGGGGCACGGGGGGGAAGATTTCGATCCGATCGGAATCGAAGCCGTTGATTTCCAATTCTTCCCGCATGTAGTTCGTCACCACCAGGTGGCGATGAAACTGACGCGAGAGGTCACGCTCTCTTTTCTTGGCGCGGTAGCTGACCCACTTGAACGGCAGCGAACCTTCCCGGTCGCGTTTCAGCGGCGCACCGCAGGGGAAAACGCAGTAGGCCGAGGTGGGCCGCCTGCACACCTTCCGTGAGAGGGGGTGGTAACGGTAACTGCGCAGGCAATACATGTCGTGGTCATGCACCATGCGAATCCGCGCCCGGCCGCTCTCCACTATATCCGCGAGCGACTGTAAATCATCCCACTTGTGCACGTAAGTCACATCCGGTTCGAAGGATTCAGCCGTTTTGGCGTAGGGTTGATCCCCGATCCAAAACACGTTCTCGCCAAACAACTCCTGCCAGGCGGCCTCGTTACGTCCGGTTGCGCGCCGGGTGAGTAGTCCTATCCGATGCCCGCGCTTTTTCATCTCGGTCGCCGTGATGAAGACATTTGCCTCCGCGCCGCCGAGACTGCCCATGGATTCGTGAACATAGAGAATGTTGAGGGGATCGACCACTGCAGAAAAAAGCTTAACGCGCGGCCGTGTCATAGCTAGCAGATAAATATGCCCGCAACTATCGATGCCCGTCAGGACGGCTCCACCCTCTATCTGGTCGTCAAAGTAGCTCGGTTGGATGCGGCCGAAGCCCGGGGATTCAAGCAGCAATGCGAAACCGCCTGGAGTGACCAGGTCGGCGCGGTCGAGATTGATCTCGGTGGCGTGCAGTTCATCGACAGCTCGGGTATCGGAGCCCTCTTAAGTGTATACAAGAAGCTGCCGGCGGGAACCTCATCGGTGAAACTCACCAACGTGACGCCCACCGTGCAGTCGGTGATCGAGCTGTTGCGGCTCCACCGCATCTTCGAATTGGAAAGCTGAACCGGGATGACGCCGGGCACTTATTTTGTCGACGACGAGCCTGCGTTGGCGAAGCGGCTCGATGTCTATCTGGCGGGTCTGGCCGAACGGTTGGCCGAATCGCCCGCCGCCGCCGGCACCTTGGCGTTGGTTTTGAGCGGCGGCTATGGCCGGGGGGAGGGCGGCGTCTTTCGCGATGCCGAGGGTAATCCGGATCTCTATAACGATCTGGAATTCTACATGCTGCTGCGCGATCCCTCGGGCGAGGCGGCGGCGAGAGCCTGGTGCGAACAGGAGGAACCCGCGGGCACCGCGGAGCTGGGTATCGATGTCGAAGTTAAACGGATGCCGATCGGCGAACTACGCCGGGCCGAGCCTTCGATGTTCTATTATGATCTCGTCGTGGCGCATCAGCTGATCTGGGGCGACGAATCATGGAAGGAGGGTCTTCCCGACGGACTTGATGATGCGGCGCGCATCCCGCTGCACGAAGCGACCCGATTGTTATTCAATCGGGGGAGTGGGCTGTTTTACAGCCGGTGTGCATTGGCCAAAGGAGATGATCGGGTCGGGAACGGTTTTGTGGAGCGCAATCACGCGAAAGTGCGGCTGGCGTTGGGCGATGCGGTGCTCGCCGCCAACGGGCAGTATCACCACTTCGCGCGGGAACGAAATCGTCGGGTGTGCGCGGGGTTGCCCGACACTCCGCCAGGGTGGGATCAGTTGGTCGCGTGGCACACGGAGGGTGTGGATTTCAAAATGCACCCCCGGCACCGGGCCGACGGCGAAACCGACCTGGACTCGGCGCAGAGTGAGTTGGCGGTGGCTTGGCTGAATACCTTTCGATGGATGGAACAGCGTCGACTGGGTCGATCGTTTCAGAGCTCACCGGATTACGCCAACGACTCCGGTAAAAAATACCCGGAGACCTCCGGTATGAAGAACCTGTTGATTCACCTGCGCGACCTGAAGTCACGCGGCGGTGCGTTGCCCGGTTGGTTTGATTATCCGCGAGCGGCGCTCCAACGGGCGCTGGTGCGGCTGGTCGATCCCGCGCAGGATCCGGACCCGCAGGAAATCGGAAGATTGCTGGGGATTTCATCTCCTCCCGGAAACTGGCCTGATCTCGAATCCGACTACGCCCGCTGGTGGGCGTATTACAACTAGGGTTCGATACTGGGAACGAGGGATGAATCGCCGGTCGGCACCGCGAACGCGGAACCTTCCTTGGCGGCCACCGAACGCACAAATGTGGTCACGATGGTTTTCGCGTATTCCTGCAGATCATACCACGGCGAGTCCGGCACCCAGACGATGTCACCGGGCTCCAGCGCAACATCGGGTTGGCGCCCTTGTAGGATTGCCAGGTAGTCGATCACTGCGACCTGCGGTTCGGTGAACCGGCCGCGCACCACGAGGACGCGTTCCGTGTAAGCCGCTTCGTTGACATCAAGAGCACTCGCGATGGCCGAGACCAAGGTGACCTGGTCCATGAATCCGACCGAACGGGGTTTGTTGACCGCTCCCAGCACATAAATCTGCTGCGACAACGCCGAGGGCAGATAGATATAGTCACCGTCACGCAGGTAGATGTTCTGGGAAAGATCACCCTCCCGCAGCAGTTTGTAGAAATCGACGGGCATGAGCTGTCCCTCCCGCACAAGGAAGCTGTGCTTCAAGTCGGCCAACTCCTCAGTGGTTCCGGAGAAACGCGACGTGAAAAGACCACCCGCCCGGGCCAGTGCCTCCAGGACGGTCGACGGTTGATTGAGCGCGTAGAGTCCCGGTGTATTCACCCGACCCATCACCCAGACTTTCTTGCTGTTGACACCCCGCAGAATCAGCCCGACCTGCGGCGAGCGATAGTGGGCGGCGAGCTCCTGCTCGAGGCCGACCTTGAGCTCCTCCATGGTCAGCCCCTCGGCGTGAAAACCTCGCAGTAGATCGTAGTAGATCAGGCCGTCGGGCATCACGCGACAGACCCGGCGGGTGCCGCCCAACTCGAGGACCTCGATCTCAATCATATCTCCCACGCCGATCCGAAATGGATCGGTAGGAGGCAGCAGCAGGTCGGGGGTCGCGGGGGCGGTGGCCTCGATGCGCTCAAAATCCACCGTCGGCGTCAGCGGCCGCGGATCGAATTTCGGTCCCGTGGCGCATCCCGCCAACAGAATGGCCGCAAGGATCAACCGCGAAACCGTCCTCATGGCGTTTCCTCCTCGACAATCTGGGGTAGGACCGGTCCGTCGATCCAGGGACCGACGTTACGCAGCGTCCAACTGGCAGTCATGCTGCGGAGGAAAAAATCGATGGCATCGTCGGCCAATTCCTCGGCGTAGGCCCAGGGTTTGGTGGAGACGTAAATGATATCCTTGGGCTCCAGTTTGAAGTCGATCGCCATGCCGGTGAGCACGTCGTTCGTATCGATGACGAAGAGCTCCGGGTTTTGCAAAGAGCCGCGCACGACCAGCACCCGTTGCTTGAAAGCATCCTCCGTGAATCCTCCCCGTTCGGAGATCGCACTGATGACGGAAGAGCGGGGTGTGAAGCCGAGCACGCCGGGTAAGACCACCTCACCGAGCACGTAGAGCTCGTTGGTGTTGGCCGACGGAAAGTAGAGAAAATCGTTGGGCTCCAGTTCGATGTTTTGGGAAAGGTCTCCGTCGAAAAACAGCGCTTCGAAGTCGATCGGCATACGCCGGTCCCCGCGCATGAGAAACGAACGGGGCAGGTCGGCGAGTTCCACCGTGTTGTCCTCAAACAGCCCCGTCTCGATACCCCGGGCGCGCGCCACGGCTTCGATGATCGTGATGGGGTGGTCCATGGGGTAGGCACCGTTGTCGATGACCTTGCCGAGAATGAAGTAGCGTTTGCTGCGCAACTCCCAGGGAA
>CAKZMS010000045.1 GCA_937128785.1 uncultured Opitutaceae bacterium
CGACGAATCGATTCGCTCGATCGGAGGGATCCCGGTCGAGAGCGTCGCGATTCGGGGGTTACTGGAAGCCGGATCATCGGGGGTCGCGAGCCGGAAGGTCAAGGTGTCTGGGCCGAGCCGGGCGGGGATCGTCGGCGAGATCAGCCAACGAGTGAGGGTTGCCCGCATAGGTGAGTTTATCGAGGTTAAGCACCTCGTGTTCAGGCGAGTCCAGTAGGTGGCGGACGAGGTTGCTGCCGATAAAGCCGCAGCCTCCGGTGACGATGATTTTCATCAGACTTGGGTTTCAGGTTGCCAGTTGGCCAAGGCGAGCCGGATAGCCTCGCGCACTTCGGTCATTTCGATGCCGGCGGCAGCGAGTTTGTGGGATTGCATGACGCAGTTTGACCGGGGGGTTTTCGCAGCGATCTGCATGAACTCGGCTTCATCGTCAAAGAAATCGAATTCCTTGGTCGAAACTCCGCTTTCCTTAATGAGATCAACGACCTCACGGGTGGTGACATGGCCGGGGTTGGTCACGTTGTAGATGCCAAACGGAATTCGTTTCTCCCAGCAGGCGAAGGTTGCCGCCACGAATTCGTGCAGGTGAGAAATCGAGTTCTCCGCTTCCAGCAGGCGTTGGTAACGGAGGAGCTTTGTCAGGTAGTTCCGCGGTCCATCGCGGTGATCGAAGGGAATGCGCAGGCGCCAGATGTAGACGTTATCACAGCCCTGAAGGGTCTCTTCCCCCAGAGCCTTGGTGCCACTGTAGAAAGAGCAGTTGTCGGTGCGAAATGAGAAATTAGGGCTATCCTCCTCGGTGAATCCGGTTCCGTCTGGTCGGGATCCGGTAAAAATACAACCACTGGAGACATGTCCCCAAGGCACCCCGGCGACGGAGCAGGCGGCGGCGATCCGGCCGGGCAAGACGGCATTGCCGAACAGGCATTCGGCTTTGTCGTCCTCGCAGGCATCCACATTCGGTTTGCCGGTGTAACCCGCGGCGTTGATGAGAAACTCCGGGCGATCCTCTTTCAGCGCGGCGACCAACGTGTCGACATCCGTGTAATCCAAATCCGCGCGCCGCAGATTGCGGAACGGGATACCTTTTTGAGTGAGCAGGTCCTGATAGGCCTGCCCGACATAGCCGGATCCTCCGAGTAGATAGATCATAAGTGGGAAAGGATGTTTGGACCGGCTGCGGCGGACGCAACCCACATATTAGACGCGGTCGTCCGGTCGACGGTAGTCACCACGACTGAAATATTTCTCCAGCCAGACATACATGCAGATAAAGAAATAGCGGCTGCCCATTTCCTTGATCTTCAGCTTGGCCTCGCCGAATTGGCGATTTCGCCAGGTTATGGGGGTCACCTGCCAGGAGAAACCACGCACGATCGCTTTCAGCGGAATCTCCACCGTCAGGTTGAAATGCGGGGCCATGAACGGCCGGCATCCGTCGATTGCGGTGCGACGATACGCTTTGAAGGCGTTGGTGGTGTCGTTGAGAGGGATGTTGAAAATCGTTTTGATAAACAGGTTGGCCATTCGATTCACGAATAGCTTCACCTTGGGGTAGTCGAATACCTGTCCGCCTTTGATGAAGCGGCTGCCGAATGCGCATTCGAACCCTTCCCCCAGCAAGTGCCAGTATTTGACCGCGTCCTCCGGGTCGTCTGAACAGTCCGCCATCATGATCACCACCGCGTCGCCCCGACTGTGGTTCAATCCGTAGATGATGGCACGGCCAAAGCCGTGCGGTCCGGGGTTTTGGACATGAGCCAGGCTCGGGAACCGCGCTTTTAGCTCGTTGAGAACTTCCCAGGTGCGATCAGAACTGCCGTCATCAACCACCACGATCTCGTGCGGGATGCCCTCGCGTTGAAAGACCTTGTCGATCGCCGCAATGGTGACGGGCAATGACTCCTCCTCGTCGCGGGCGGGAATAATGACCGAAAACAGGGTTGGGGGAGTGAGGTTAGGATTGGGTGTGTTCAATGCGAACGGCCTTAAAATGGAGCCGATTGGTCGAGCCAATGAGGATTTTTTTGAGCGTGATCCGCGATTTCTTCGAGAATGTGAAGAGTCGGGGTCTCCGGTCTCCAGTCCCATGTTTGGGCTGCCTTCCCCGAATCCAAAACCATCCAAGGAATGTCAAAGGGACGCGGGGCAGGTTCGGTTGCAACGGGGTGCTCCCCGAATTTTTCGTCGCACCAAGCGGTCAATTGCCGAAGCGACATCGCGGACGAGGTGCCGCCGCTCACATTGATGACGCGGTGATCCGTCGGGCAATCCGTCTTGGCAAACTGTTTGTGGAGGAGAGGCACGAGATCACGGGGGTGAAGGCAATCCCGCACCTGATGCCCCTGACCATCGAAGCCGATGTATTTCAGCGGACGGCGCGCCAAGTGGCTGTTGATCCAGAACGCGAAGATGCCTTGGTCGGGACGACCAAATTGTCCGGCCCCGGCCATCACGCCACAGCGATTGATAAACACGGGAAAATCAAAGGTGGCCCCGTATTCGAGCGCCAATGACTCGCTGGCTACCTTGGTTGCTCCGTAGAGGGAAACCGGGGCGAGGGTGGAGTAGTCTTCGGAAACGCCATCGACCGATATTCCCCTAGGTAAAGAGGAACCCTGAGCCGGTCGGAACGCTCCCCGATGAACTTCCACCGGCAGTTCCGCCAGACCTGGAATCGAATAAACCCGACTGGTGCTCAACAAGGTAAAGCCAGCTCCGTGCTGTTTGCAAAACTCGAGCATATTGATGGTTCCACTCAGGTTGTGCTCCACCAACTGGCGCGAACTCGTCTTGCCGTCCACCCCGGCGAGCACGCTGGGGTTGGCAGCAGCGTCGATCACCCAGTCGACGGCGGGCAGAACCTCAAGGTCGGAGGCATTGCGGATGTCGCCATGGAAGAGTTTGATGCCCAGCGATTTCAGTTCGTCACGATTGGTTTCACTGCCCGGACGGATGAAGTTATCCAATCCCGTCAAGGTGTGGTCCCCCGAGGCCGTCAGCGTGCGAGCCAAGGAACTGCCAACGAATCCGCAGATGCCGGTTATAAGGATCTTCATCTGCGCCAAGGCAAACGGGCCAAAGCCGAACAAGAAAGCCGAAAATCAATTCGGGAAAACCGGGGGGGCATCCTCTCGGTCGCCCCTCAGTTGGCTTTGGTGGCTTCTCGCTTCTCCTCGATTTCCTTCTTTCGGGCCTCCTCGTAGGCCTTACGCTGAATCATTCCGATCTCCAGCAAGTCGCTGACCAGCATGCGGGCCTCGGTTGCCTTTTCGGTGGGGGTCCAGGCGACGTGTTCCGCGAGGCCGGCCGACCGAACGGGACCACCCTGAATGCCGGATTGGTAGACCTTGAGTTTACTGGGATCGAAAGTTCGCTCTTTCAGAGCAAGCCGGATACTCTGCCCATGGTGACTGATAATCGCTTCGCCGGAGGCCGATTCATAGTTCAACAGCGAAACCCCATGGGCGGATTGTCCGGGGTGGAGCCAATGACTCCGTTGCTCCTCCACAAAGGTGATACAAACCAACGGAGCATCCCCTAGGTTGACGAAACCGGTGAATGCAAACTTGGCCGGGGT
>CAKZMS010000046.1 GCA_937128785.1 uncultured Opitutaceae bacterium
TCGCCTCGACGCACCAGAAGCAGCCGGCCCCGACGGTAGCTTTTTCATATTGAGCAACGACGGGGCTGACCAACGACAGGCTGACCAAGACGGTAAAAAACAGTGGCTTCATATTTAGATAGGAGAACGAGGCCTAATCAATATTCCCCGTCACCACATCATCAAGCCCCCCGCGTCGTTTCAGATAAGCGCTTGATCGTTGGCGGCGGTGAACCATCGTCCCTCACTGATATCCGTATGCCGAATCACAAGCTCGTCGACAGCCTCATAAAACCTTGGTGGAAGGGAGTGCTATTGGGCCTGTTGGTGTTGGCTAGCGCCGCGCCCTGGCTGCGAAACCACAACTACATCCGTGATTTTATGGATTACGGACTGGTGATGTCGGCGGTGGGCCGGATGGAAACCGGTGAGGCTCCCTATCGGGATTTTATTACGCCCATTCAGGCCGGCTTTCTGCACTACAATCGTATCGCCGAAAAACTAGGCGGGGGAGACTATATTGGACTCACCTACGGCGGCCTGGCTCTGATCATCTTCAGCATGCTCGGGCTGACGTGGGTGTTGGCGCAGCGGTTCCACCCGCTTGCGGCCATGTTGCTCGCTGCTTCCGTCACCGTCGCTACCGCTTCCCAGCATTCGATTATCTGGCACAATAGCCTGGGCGTGATCTGCCTGGCCTTTGCCCTTTGGTCCGCCGCCATCGCGCCACGCTGGAGCCGAGCTCAACTATGGAGCCATTTGGTTTTGGGCGCTGCCCTTTGGATTGGCGGCATGAACAAAATCAGCTTCCACCTGTTGGCAGGCGTAGGAGCGAGCGGGTTTGTAATTCGCGGAGTGCTGCTTGACCGGGATGCCGCGAAATCAGCCATCACTTTATTGGGCTGGATCGGGGTGTTTGGCTTAGCTCTCCCTCTCGGGACCGAGATGGCGGTGACAGGGGCGGATTTCAGCGTGTGGCACGGCAATGTCATGGCACTCGCGGGATCCAGTCGGGCCGAGTATCTGGCGGAATTGCTCAAGTGGAAATCCTATCTGCAGCCCATCCATGATTACTACGGACCGCTATTGATTCCCCAGTTTGGTCTGTGGTTTGTGGTCAGTTTGCTCGGACTGGGAATCTGGCTGGGCGCGAGGAATCGATCTCTGCTCGACCGCATAATGCTCGTAGCCGCCGTTCTGGGATGTGGTTTGGCGGCCAATGCTCTGCTCGTGACGAATCACGAAATCGCTTACGTGGCGGGAGGGGCCTGTATCGTATTGGGGGTCGCCTTGTTGCTGGCGTTCGGCGATCCCGCAAAACGCGTCTCGTTCTCCCTGGTTTGGTTGATTTTGTTTTCGCTGCTAAACGGGATCCCGGCAGCTAGGTCAGCCTGGCTCGGAGAACGTTCTCAATTCGGACATACGAGCGATGTAAGGTCAGATTATGTGGAGTTGGCGAAACTTGATGCCAGTTACTCTTATCTGAACGGGGTTCTGATCTCTCCGGAGATGGCGGAGTCCTACTCAAGACTGTCCGACTATATTCCCGCCCCGAACGACCAAGGCTTACACTCAGCCTTTTACGCCACCGGGATCGAGTGGCTGGAGAGAGTCTGGCCAAGTGTGAAGGTCAAAGGACTTCCCCTCTGGATGCACGATGGCACATCCTACCAGACGGAACAGGGAGAGCTCCTCTATCGCCTCATCATGCCCCCTTCGCGGTTTGATGTATTGATTACATCTGTACCGTGGGATCACTGGCCCGGCCAGTCCCACGTCGCCGTGGCGCTGTTCAGCAATCCAGAGGAATGCGGGGGTTGGCTAAGAGTCTATGAAACTCAGGAAAGTCTGCACGACGACAACGACCAGATTAAGCTGATAAACCTTTTTGGCACAAATTTCGAACCACGCATGATGCGCTTCGACAATTCGGTTTTTCAACTCGCCGAAAATGGTCACATCTTTTTCGGCACTTTCAACCCCGAGCCGGCCACCGTCTATCTGGACTGGAAAGGTAGCCGCGCCTTGGCCCGGGGAATCATTCGTCGGACCGAGCCCAGGGATCGATCGGTCGTCGGCGCCGAATTTAAGATCGAGTACAATATCGACGGAAATTGGCATCATATCGAAACCCGCCGCCTGGAGCTGACACCGGACCAGGACCAATCAACCTTCGAGCTGGAATTCGACGGCCGCCAACGAGAACTCCGATTCCGGGTCACGATTGACGCATCGGCCATCGGGCTGGCGAGCGCAGGATGGTTGGCCCCAACATTACTGCATTCTCGTCCCGCTGACGGACCTCCCCCGCCGCTCATGCGTCAGGCATCCACCCCCACGCCCACCACGCCGGAGCGGGTTGCCGCATTCAATTTAACCGATTGGACTCCCGATGACGTATTTTTACGGGGAGGACGGGTTACCGCCGACGGATACGAATTGGAACCGGGTGGGCAAATCTGGCTAAAAGCCAACCAGCCGGTAAAAGCTTTAAACGGACGGATATCGGTGCCGGATCGGGTGCCTGAAGGGACGATAATGCCGCTCGTAAGAGTGCTTTGGTATAAAGGCGGCCGAGTGCAAATCGCCTCCCAACAGAGACTTAATCCCGACGATCGAACATCATATTTCCATTCCTGGTCCGCTGGCCCGGAGGGATGGATTGGAATTCTGATGGATCCACTACCGGACGTGGCGCCTGTCACCGTTCGCGTAGAGGAAGTTATCCCGTTACCTTGAAATGAGTCGTGGTGATACCACTGGGAGGGCTCACTAAAAACCCATTGACAACTGTTACCTAAAACACGTCTTCTAAACGTTTTTCCGCCATGAGCACCACTGAAGAAACCGAACAACACAGCATCTCCCCGGCCGAGATTCCTTTCTCGACCCCCGATGCACTGAAACCTTACACGACTGATACCGGTAAGATTTTGCCCCGCAAATACACTCGCCTCTCGGCCAGAGAACAGCGCCGTATCACCAAGACGATCAAGCGCTCGCGGAAGCTACTCTTCAGTCAGTAATTGCTCACTCGCTGAATCCGAATCTAAAGCAAGCCGGTGCTCGACAGCCCCGGCTTTTTCATGCCCCGCTGAGATTGAATGAAAACGAGGATTTTTCAGCCTACTGCAACCAATATTCGGCGACTCGCCGCCTCGTTGGCCAAAGGAGGTTTGGTCGGAGTTCCCGCGGAGACCGTCTACGGTTTGGCCGCCAATGCGACGGATGCAGTGGCCTGTGAGGCGATATTTAAAGCCAAAGGGCGTCCGGCCTTTGATCCTTTAATCGTTCATGTATCAAGTCTCACCCAAGCCAAAAAACTGGCCCAATGGAATCCAGTTTCCGAGGCACTCGCGAAACAATTCTGGCCGGGGCCGTTGACGCTCGTTCTGCCCAAGCGCGACGCCATCCCCGATATCGTAACATCGGGGCTACCCACGGTGGCGCTCCGTATGCCATCGCACCCCTTGTTCAGGAAACTGATCCGCGAAGCAGGGGTGCCTCTGGCCGCTCCCAGCGCCAACCCGTTCGGATACATCAGTCCCACGTCGGCCGAACACGTAAGAGAGAGCCTGGAGGGCCGGATCCCCGCCATTC
>CAKZMS010000047.1 GCA_937128785.1 uncultured Opitutaceae bacterium
AGCCGGGCTTCGCCAAATGCGGCGCTCTCCGGCACGATCGAACTCAGGCCAATATTGTCGCGGTATCCCGCCACGACGGACACGCCGGCTGCGGGAATCCACGGGGAAAGTCCCAGGTCATCAAAGTCATCGAGGAAGTCCTGCACGTCCTCGGGCAGCGCCGCGCGGTCCTCTTCATCGAGCGCCAGCAGCTGACTCACCACATCGGTGAATTCCTCCTCTTCGACGGAGGCGTCCTGCGCCTTCAAGGCAGCGCTGCTGCTGACCGATAGGATCAGAGCAAGGACCGCCGTCGAAAATCGGGCACGCTCAACAAGCGGCCGGAGGGTCGAATAGTTCACGCTGAGATTGAGGGTTGAATGAGGGGTTCATGGACCGAGAAACGGTGGACAAGCACCGGTGGATTTTAACGAACCGGGTGGTGCCCGGCCGGTGAAAACGGAGACGAACCGAGTGGGGTGATCATGCCCACTCGGTCGTTCCGATGAAGCGGACCAGCGTGAAGAATGCCGCTCCGCCGAAAACGAGGGACTGGCTCAGCCGCCGGTGCCCGTGCCGTCACCCGTGCCATCACCCTTGCGGTCACGGCGGAGTTGACGGATTTCCTTGCGAAGCTGACGGGCGAGGTCGCGTTGGGCGCGGAGGGCCTCACCACTGGATTCGCGGAGCTCGTTGAGCGCGGCACGGATCTCTTCCTCGGAAGCACCTTCGCCGAGCGATTGTAGGACGGCGCGGCGTTGGGCCAACAGGGCATCGCGACCAGCGCGGAATTGGTCGACGAGATCCTGCACGTCGGTCGGAAGCTCGGCATTGCCGGGGACGTGGATGCGATCGCGGGCGCGGTCGCGTTCCGGACGCTGCGGAGCGCCTTCGTCCTGAGCATAAGCACTGCCGGCGCTCACTACGAGGGCGAGGAGGGCGGATTTAATCAGGGTATTTTTCATGATGTAATGATGGGTTAATTTTAAAATCGCTGGTGCCACCTCTATCGCATGACGCATGCCAACGGCCTAAAGTTACGTTAACGCCTGATTTTCTTATAATTAGCCGATAATTCGTCCTGATCGAAATTCGACCGATTGGGGAATATTTCCCAGATCTGCAAAATCGCCATGGGGAATAATTCCCAACTGGGAGTTCCCAACCCTCACCTACGGCGGCCGAGGGCCTTACTTTTTCTTCAACCGGTAGCGGATGTAGTCGCGGGGGACGCTGAGCAGGCGGGCCGCGGCCGAGACGTTGCCGTCGGCCTGGGACAGGGCGCGCTCGACCATGGTATCGATGGCCTGCTCGAGATCGAATCCCCCCTCGGAGGGGAACGTGTATCCCGCCGCCAACCACGGATGGGTCGCATCGGCCGCGGCGGAACCGGATGCCAGACTCGAAAAGGTCAATTCGTCGTCATCAAAAACGAGGGAGCGTTCCACCTCGTGGGCCAGCTCACGCACATTACCCGGCCAGGGATGCGCCAGCAGGCGGGCCCGACCCGCGGCCGGAATAGCGGGCACGGTGAGGCCGTAGCGCTGCGCGGTCGACGCGATCAACTTTTCCGTCAGATCGATGATGTCATCGCCGCGCTCGCGCAGGGGCGGAATACGGACGCGAAAGAGATCGAGGCGTTGGCGCAGATCTTCCCGAAAAGCGCCCTGCTCCACCAGTTCGCCCAGATCCTTGGGGGTCGCGGCGATGATGCGCACATCCAGTTGAATGGTCTTGCGGCTCCCGACCCGACGGACGGCGCGGTCTTCGATGGCGGTGAGCAGTTTCGCCTGCAACGCGGCGGGCAGGCTGGGGAGTTCGTCGAGAAAGAGCGTGCCGCCATCAGCCGCCTCCATGAGGCCCATCTTGGCTTCCTTGGCATCGGTGAAAGCACCCCGTTCGTGACCAAACAATTCCGACTCCGCCAGCGCCTCCGGCAACGCCGAGCAATTGACCTCGATGAGCGGTCCGGTCGCGCGAGGACCATGATGGTGCAGCCAGCGGGCAAGCGAGGTTTTGCCCGTGCCGGTCTCGCCTTCGATGAGCACCGGCGCGAGCGGCGAGCCGGTTTCGAGGAGGCGGCGGTCGGCGACGATCACCTTCTCCAGTTGCTGGCGGACCGTTTCAAGCGACCCACCGAAAACAAACGAATCGCCCGCCGCGACCTGAGTTTGTTGGCGAAACCCCTCACCGCGTTGGCGGCGACGTTGCTGACGTCCGCCGAGCAGGCGCACGACGGCGTCTTCGGCCTCGACCGGTTTGGCCAAATAGTCAGCGGCCCCCAACCGGATCGCTTCCACCGCCCCGGCGACACCGCTCTCCGAGGTCATGACGACCACGACCGTGCTCTCCCCAAATCGTTTTTCGGCCAGCAGTTCGAGACTGCGACCGTCGGGAAGGTTCACGTCGATAAGCGCGTAATCGAAGGACATCTCGGCCAGCAACCGGCGGGCTTCGGCGAGATTCGCCGCCACGGAAACATCGGCGCCCAGGTTTTCAAACTGCGCGGCCAAGCGACGACGCAACAGGGCTTCGTCTTCGATGAGGAGCAGAGTTGAATTCTCCAGGCGCATGGTGAACGGGGTCAGCTCAGGTCAACGCCCCCGCCGCGCACGGCGCAACGCATTTCGGTGAGGACCGCGTTAGCGCTAAGAGAACGGACCAGCTGCTAGATGCTAGCTGTGAGGTTTCAGAAGGTTGTCCCTGCGGTTGGTGCAGGCGAAGGGGTCAGGTCGGGAAAAATGAATCCGTTTCGCTTCGCTGCACTAGGATCTCACTTTTTAACGACGCTGACCCCGTGGTGACGTTGCGTGAGCTCTTCTGGCTGGGGCATTCCTAAATCGTAATTCGTCCTTCGTAAATCGAGAGCCGCCACGCGGCTCTCCTAGTCGCTACTTACTGAACAGGCCTTTGACGCTGTTGATGACTTCGGTGGCCTTGGCGTCTACGCCGTAGCTGGCGAGCACGCCGTTGATGAGTTGCACCTGCTGGTCGGAGAGGTCGCCGGTGCCGATGAGCGTGGATGCCTGCGCGGCCAGACGACCGAAGTCGGCGGCTTGGAGGGAGGACAACATCGGGTTGATGGTGGCCGGATCAAAACCTTGTTTGAGCGCCCAGCCGGTGACCATTTGCTGCGTCGAAGCGATGGCGGCATCGGCTCCCGGAATTTGTTTCGCCGCGCTGATGAGGGCTGGCAGCTGATCCAGTGCAGCCATGGCGTTTTCTTTGGTGAGCGCTGCTTTTAAGGCGTCCAGTTGTCCGGACATGTCGACATCGGAAGAAGCCGCCATCTGACCGAGTTGGGAGAGCGCGTCGGAGGAAACCGCGGCCAATTTGTCCGGTGAGACCTCCACCAGATTCGGCACTTCAAAAGCGTTGAGTACTTGTCCTACCGCTTTCTCCATCTGCGTCTTCGCGGGCGGAGTGGGTTCGCTTGCTGCGGGGGCAGAGGCCGAGGCGGTGGGTTCTGATTTGGCGCAACCGGCCAGCCACAACATACCCAGAGCTGCCACGAGAAAGAGAGATCGAAAAGTCATGAAACGGATCATGCCCGACTGCGGACAATTTGCAACGCAGGGGATTCGGCTAGTCGCTAGAAGCGGCATTGCCGCGGTTCTTCACGTAACCAAAGACGCCGATGATGGCCAGGAGCGCGAGGCCAACCATGCCGACTGTGCCCCAAGGCGCGGGTTTGGCGGTGAGCGCCCAGATGCTGGCCAAGGTGGCAAGACCGGTGGCGAGCAACATGAGGACATTCCAGATGATCCGGGCCATGCCTTCGGGGCGGTTGGCCCCGAGGGCGCCCTTGCTGTTGATGAGCAGCAGGAAGGTGATGTAGGCGATCGGTCCCAACGTGATCGCGGTGGTCGATGCGGGAATCGCGAGCGCAGCCCGCGATGCACCGGTCCATAGCACAGGAGCAAAGATACCCGCAATGAGCGGCATGACCGCCCCCACGAGGAAGACGGCTTTGCTGTCGAATTTCTTGAGCAACGCGCCGAGCGCGGCGGCATTCATGAGGCCCAACATGATGATGGTCGACACGGCCATGGAGAAGACGCCGATGCCAAAGATA
>CAKZMS010000048.1 GCA_937128785.1 uncultured Opitutaceae bacterium
CGCCCAAGGACTGCACGAACCCCTCGGTATCGCTGCGGCGCCCGGCGGGGGCTACTACGTCGCGCAAAGACCGGAAGTCACTCACATCGAAGACACCGATGGCGACGGCCGCGCAGATTCCTTCAAAACAGTCGCCCGCATTCCCCTTTCGGGCAGCTATCACGAATACGCCTTTGGTCCTGTCATGGCCCCCAATGGCAATTTGCGCGTGACGCTTAATGTCGCCTTTGGCGCGGCCACCCAGTCCCCCGTGCCTTGGCGCGGATGGATGATTGAGATCACGCCCGATGGGCAGGTGATTCCGGTTGCGGCCGGATTGCGATCGCCCGCCGGATTCACCGTTTCGGAGGACGGCCTGTGGCTCTTCAGCGAAAACCAGGGCGAGTGGGTCGGGTCGGGTCGGGTGACTCAAGTCGACCCCGGCGACTTTGCCGGCCACGTCGCCTCCCTCGCCTGGACCCGGTCAGCCGGATCCACCGTCGCCCTGCGACCCGGCGACATCCCCGACAGCGGTGAGCCCATGCACGAGGTCGCCAAGCGCATCCCCGGTATCAAACCTCCCGCCGTCTGGCTGCCGCACACGATTCATGGCATTTCCAACGCCGGACTCATCGAGGATCTCACCGACGGAGCCTTCGGCCCGTTCGCCGGTCAGTATTATGTCAGCGACCAAGGCCAGAGTAAGATCGTCCGCATGTCTCTCGAGCAGGTGAAAGGCGTCTGGCAGGGTGCGAGCTACGCCTTTCGTGAAGGATTTCAGAGCGGCATCATTCGCCTGACCATGGGCGAGGACGCCACCTTGTGGGCCGGACAGACTGCTCGGGGCTGGGGCAGTGTTGGCACCGAACGGGAAGGCTTGGAGCGCCTCACCTGGACCGGCAGAACGCCGTTCGAAATCCTCGAGATCACTGCCGAAAACGATGGCTTTCTGCTCACTTTCACCGAACCCGTCGATGTCGATTCGGCCGCTGATCCGGATTCTTACGAGATCAACAGCTTTACCTACAAATATCACTCCAACTACGGCAGCCCTCCCATCAACGTGAGCTCCCACGCCATCGCCGAAATCGAAGTGGCCGAGGATGGATTCAGTGCCCGTATCGCCCTGCCCAAACTGATCGAGGGTTATGTTCACGAAATCAAAGCCACCGGGGTAACGAGCGCCTCCACCGGCAAATCCCTCCTCCACGATACCGCCTACTATACTCTCAACCGCATTCCTTTCGGGGACCGCATCATCCCCTTCGGCATGACCGAGGCCGAGACCGGTCATGATCATCATGCGATGCCCGCCATCGGTGGCATGACGGCCGGCCCGGGTGGCGCCAAGAATCAGAACTCCGCTCCGGCAGATTGGAACGATGCTGAGGCTGACATCACCCTGTCGATCGGCACCAAGCCCGGCCTGCAATTCGACGAAACCCTCCTGACGGTCAAAGCCGGTTCGCGGGTGCAGTTCACCTTCAGCAACGTCGACGACATGATGCACAACTTTGTGCTCTGTCTACCCGGCACCGGTCAGGCAGTGGGCATGGCGGCGATGACCATGGGGATCTCCGGCGAAGGCAAAAACTTCGTGCCGGAATCCGACGATGTGATCGCCCACACCAAAATCCTCCATCCGGAATCTTCCGAAACCATTTTCTTCACCGTTCCCGCTGAACCCGGCGATTACGACTACGTCTGCACCTTCCCCGGCCATGCCTTCATGATGAAGGGCGTGCTGCGCGTCACCAAGTGACGCGCAGCACGAAGTATCAAATTTCAAGTAACAAGTATCAAGAGGACCTCACCAGCTGCCTCTCAGAATTCCGATTCCCTTAAACACCCCATGAAGCATCCCCTCCTGCTCACGTTCGCCCTCATCTGCGTAACTGCCCTCTCCGCGGCCGACCGGCCCAACATTGTTTGGATTGTCTCCGAGGACAACGGTGCGACTCACCTGCGACTCTACAATCCGCAAGGCGCGCCCACGCCCCATATCGAATCCTTGGCCGAACGCGGGGTGGTGTTTGATCACGCATTTTCCAATGCGCCGGTCTGCTCCGTGGCCCGATCCACGTTGATCACCAGCAGCTACGCCCCTCGCCTCGGCCTGCAGTATCACCGCCGCTCTGCCCTCATGCCCATGCCCGGTGGGCACCGCATGTTCCCGGCCTACCTGCGCGACGCCGGCTACCACACGACCAACAACAGCAAGGAAGACTACAACGCCATCAAGGGTGATGACGTCTGGGACGCCTCTTCCGGCCGGGCCACCTACCGCGATCGCGCCCCCGGCCAACCGTTCTTCCATGTCCAGAACTTCGGTCGCACCCACGAGGGCCAGTTGTTCTTCACCGCCGAACAGATGGCCAGCGAGAGCACCACCACCGACCCCGCCACCGTCCGCGTGCCCGACTACCTGCCCGACACGCCGCTGTTCCGCTATACCGTCGCCCGCTACCTCGACCTGCATCTCGAAATGGACGCCCAAGTCGGTGAATTCCTCGCCCAGCTCGAATCCGACGGCGTCCTGGAAGATACCATTATCTTTTACTACGGCGACCACGGTGGCATCATGCCGCGCAGCAAGGGATACGCCTACGAAACCGGGCTTCATATTCCGCTCGTCGTCGTCGCACCGCCCAAGTGGCAACACCTTGTGCCGGGTGCGCCAGGTTCTCGTGAATCCGGATTTGTCAGCTTTGTCGATTTTGGCGCCACGGTGCTCAACGTCGCCGGAGTGGCCGTCCCGGATGCCTTCGATGGGCGACCGTTCCTGGGGGCTGACATCACCGCCGATGACATCGCCAGCCGCGACACCGTATTCGGCTACGCCAATCGCTTTGACGAGAAGTCCGACTTTGTCCGCACCGTGCGACGCGGAAAGTTCAAATACATGCGCCACTACACTCCCTTCACCGTGGACATGCTGTGGAATGCCTACCGCTACCGCCAGCTTGCTTACCGTGAATGGCGGCGTCTCTACGAGGCGGGTGAACTCACCGCCGAGCAGGCCCAGTTCTTTGAACCCCGCGGTCCGGAGGCCCTTTACGATATTTCCCAAGACCCCGACGAGGTTAACAACCTCGCCCATGATCCCGCCTATGCGGACACCGTCCGCGAATTACGTGAAACGCTCAACACCCAGCTCGTCGCCACTGGCGACCTGAGTTTCTACCCCGAAAGTATCCTTACCACCCGCGCCATTTCGAACCCCACCGTTTATGGCGCCAATCGCCGCGAGGAAATCAAACGCCTCATCGCCATCGCCGATCTTGCCCTCGAACCGTTCGCCGCCGCCGAAGCTGATCTCCGCATCGCCCTCACCTCCGCCAACCCGTGGGAACGCTACTGGGGTATCCTTGCCTGCAGTGCCTTTGGCGAAGAGGCCTTGTCCCTGGCTCCGCTAATCGAACAAATCTCCAGTGAGGGCACCGAACGCGCCGAGCGCGTGCGTGCCGCCGAGTTTCTGGGCATTACCGGCGCCGCCGATCCCGTGCCCCTGCTCATGTGGGAAGTCGGTGAAGCCGTCGACTCCGTCGAAACGGTCGCGATCCTTAATACCATCACCCTGCTCCAGGACCACTACGGCCACAAATTCCCGCTCAGGGCGCGCAGCATCGGCCGCCCCTTCAACGAAATCAACAACCGCATTAACTACCTCGCGCCGTAAACCGCCGCGGCGCTTTTTTCTACAGAAGGAAACGAAGAGAACAAAGCCGTCAGCCGGCCGAACCCCGCTGAGAGTAACTGAGCAACCGCTCAAACGCCTCTCTCCGCTCTCCTCTGCTACCTCCTGTAAAAGTGATCAGTTCGTAAGCTCTTTGTTTTCTTCGTTTCCTTCTGTAAAAACACCTCCCCTGAACATGCCTAAGAACCCATTCCTCTCCCTTATCCTTATTTTACTCACGGCGGTTTCCCTCTCCGCCGCCGACAAACCCAACATCATCGTCATTATGGCCGACGATCTTGGCTACGGCGACATCTCCGCCTACGGCGCCAAGAAGGTGCAGACTCCGCACATTGATCGCCTCGCCAAGGAAGGCATCAAGTTCACCAGCGGCTATTG
>CAKZMS010000049.1 GCA_937128785.1 uncultured Opitutaceae bacterium
GTGGAGTCATGTGGATGCCTACGAGATCGCCAGCCGGGGGCAGGCGGTGGGGGCGTTTCCTTTGCCGGAAGAAAATCCCGATGCGGCCTCCATCATTCGTCCGTCTAATCAGAGTCACAGCATGCACGTTTTTGGCGAAGAAGGGGATGGCGGCATTGCCTTGGCGGAGATCTATGATCTGCGGGCCATGACGGCGCTGCCCGCGCCGGAGGTATTTGACCTCGTCGGGTTCGCGCGGCTGCAACCCAGTGGCGCTGAGTTGATCAGTGGGGGAGGTGCCCGCGGGGCCGACTACGATCCGGGCCGTGGCACCGGTAACTACTGGCGCATCGATACGAATACCCTGAGTGATCCGGAATTCGGGGTCCGCTTTCGCACCGCCCTGCAAGCCGATCAACCGCTCATTTTCGACATCACGACCACCATTGATCTCTCCGTTTTCGGCTTCCCCGACGAGGCCGACAGCTCCGCGGCCATCGCTCATCCGGATCTGATCCCCGATGGGCAGGATTCCGGGGTGGTTGGCTATGTGGAGATCGGCTCCAACAAGACGCTGATATCGTCCACCGGCACCGGGGTGATTAAACGGGGGGCACTGCGGGTTTTGGGCGCTTCCAACGTCATTATCCGTAACCTCCACTTTCGGGAGCTTTGGGAATGGGATGACGCCACTCGCAACGGCTACAACCGCAATGCCTGGGACTACATCACACTCCTCAGTCGCATCGAAGATGGCGTGGTGGTGGAACGCACGCAGCAAGTGTGGATCGATCACTGTGACTTCGCCAACGCCTACGATGGCCATCTGGACGTCGTCCTTGGTTCGGATCTGGTCACGGTTTCGTGGAATCGATTCGGCGGAGGCTATGCGGATGACGCCGCCAGTTGGGTCGAAGCCCAGATGGCCTATCTGGAACGCAATCGATCCGAGTTCGAATACTACGATCTGTTGCGGTTGATCTACTCGCCGGATGACGTCCTCGCCCGGGCGCGAGCGCATCCCAAATCGAGTCTGGTGGGCAACGGCAACACCGCGGAGAATCAGGCCCAGGACAAGGGCTACCTCAACGTCACCTATCACCACAATTGGTATCACGGTGCCGACGACCGCATGCCGCGAACCCGACATGGCTACGCGCATGTTTTCAATGTTTGGGCGGATGATTCCCCCACCAAGGACGTGGCTGGCCTAAAACGCCTCGGAGTGAAGGCCACGGCGGACGGAGCCATGAAGGTTGAGAACTCGTATTTTGTGGACGTGGACCGACCGGTCCAAAACCGCCTGATTCCGGAACCGGTTGGCCGGGTCGCCATCGTCGGCAGCGTCAATCTCGACCGCGCCTCCGGCACAAATGAGGGATTCGATGAGCGCGTGTTGGTGGACCCCAATGATTTTCGGTGGAACGCCGTGGCCGAGGAAACTGGACTCGGGGCCTGGCCGAATTCGGAAAACTCCGAGTTGCCGGATGGTTATTTCCCTCCGGGAAAATCCGCCGCGGATTACCTGCACCCCGCCGACTCCCTGCGCTCCCGCC
>CAKZMS010000050.1 GCA_937128785.1 uncultured Opitutaceae bacterium
CCAGTGACCAGACTGCCGGACAGTAGAATGCTCGCGGCTATCGTGTATCGAATGAAGTGCTTCATGGTCGGGGGATGCGGGGCAGAACGACTGCGCTCCTAAGGCACTAAGCCCATTCCGGCGGGTTTTGCAATTCAGGCTTCAAAACGCCGATGCAGGGAAGGTTCCGGTAGCGTTCGGCGAAATCGAGACCATAACCAACGACAAATTTGTCAGGAATCTGAAAGCCAACGAATTCCGAATCAAACGGGACTTCCCGCCGTCCCTTTTTATCAAGGAGAACACAGGTCTTGAGGCTGGCCGGTTTCATCTTGGCGATCGTTTTGGTCACCATGGCCAGCGTCTTGCCGGTATCCAAAATGTCATCAATGAGGAGGACATGTCGGTTGGTCACATCCAGAGTCAGACTATGCAATAACTGTGGTTTGCCGATGGATTTAGTTTCGTTGCGATAGCTGGAGATGCGGATGCAGTCCAGCCGCACCGGGTTGGGAATAAATCGCAGCAGATCGGCAGTAAACAGGATGGCGCCGTTGATGATGGAGACCACGGTGATCTCCTCGTCGCCGTAGGTTTCGGCTATCTGTTTGCCCAACAGCTTGATGCGCCGTTTTATAGCCATCTCGGATACGAGAATTGCGTCGAGGTCGGTGTGGGCAGGGTGAAGCTTCAAGGTGGCTGACATCAGGCTTTATGCAGCAGGATTGATACGAGTGGGGCAAGGCCGGAGCGACTTTGTTGCGAGGATGTTGACTTTAGCGTCTGACGAGCCCGACTGTCATCGATTCTAAACTCAGTTTGCGGCGCATGATTTCGATCCAAGTTGACCAACTCACCAAACGATTCGGGGACGTCGTGGCGCTCCACCAACTGGATCTCCGGATAGATCCGGGCGAATTGTTTTTCCTGCTGGGGCCCAGTGGATGTGGCAAAACCACGCTTCTGCGCAGCCTGGCTGGGTTTTATATCCCGGAGGAAGGCCGTATCCGCTTCGGCGAGGAGGATGTCACCAAGCTTGAGCCGCATCGGCGGAACACCGGCATGATGTTTCAGAGTTATGCGCTGTGGCCGCACATGACGGTCGAACAGAACGTGGCCTTTGGTTTGGAGGAGCGGAAGGTTTCCAAAAGCGAAATCACCAGACGGGTGGGCGAGGCTTTGGAATCGGTGCGGATGGGGCCTTACGCCAAGCGTTCCCCGAACCAGCTCTCCGGCGGCCAACAACAACGGGTCGCGCTTGCGCGGGCGTTGGTAATCCGTCCCCGTTGTCTGCTCCTCGACGAGCCGCTGTCCAACCTTGATGCCAAACTCCGCTTGGAAATGCGTACGGAGATCCGTCGCGTTTGTAAGGAGTTTGAACTCACCACGGTTTACGTTACCCACGATCAAAAAGAGGCTCTCTCGATCTCTGACCGAATGGCTATCCTCGAGGATGGTCATGTCCTGCAAGTAGGGTCTCCCGCGGGGGTCTACCGTCGGCCCCACCGCCAAACCGTGGCTCATTTCAGCGGTGAAACCGATTGTATCAAAGGCACATTGCGGGATCTGAATGGTGAAAATGCGGTCGTTGAAACCGGCGTCGGCAAATTCCGCGGCCTCTTGGGCGATCCTAGCAGTCAACCTGCCATGGGCAGCGAGGTGACGCTGTCGATCCGACCCGAGTGTTGGACACTCGAAAGCGCACCGGCGGACGTGAACTCAGTTCCCGGACGAATCGGCGATGCCGTCTATTTGGGAGAAGTCGCGCAATACGCGTTTCTGGCCGGCGAACAGAGCCTCAAGGTCTATGAGTTGAATCCCCGGCACCTCGGCGCGGGCCGCGATGAAATCCTCCACGCCAGGGTGGAAGAGCAGGACGTCGTGGTGCTCACCTCCTGAACCGGAAGACTCCCATGAGACGTTGGATCATTCTCGGGGCGCTGGCGGCGGTTATTGCCGTCCCCTTTCTGCTCCGTCCTGATGCGGAGTCGACCGAGACCGCGGATGATGTGCTCGTTCTGATTACGCCGCACAACGAAGCCATCCGCCACGAGTTTGGTCTCGCCTTTGCCACTTGGTATGAGGAACGCACGGGTCGCACCGTCGCCATGGACTGGCGGGTGATTGGTGGCACCAGCGAGATCGCCCGTTTTCTCGCTTCGGAGTATACGGCGTCATTTCGCAATCATTGGATAAACAACCTCAACGAGTCCTGGGATTTCGATGTGCAGGGGGCGTTTGCCAACGGCCGCCTCGGCGACGACGCCGACCCGCGGGAGCGGCAAGCCCGGGAAGCATTCCTGGCTTCCGATGTCAGTTGCGGTATCGATCTCTTTTTTGGCGGAGGTCCGTATGATTTTATTCGCCAGGCCCGGATGGGGCAGCTGGTCAAAACCCGGGTTTTCGAAACTCACCCCGAGTGGTTTGAAGACGATGTGATTCCCTTCGAATATGCCGGGGAAGGGTATTGGGATCCGGATCACCGCTGGACCGGAACGGTGCTCAGCAGCTACGGTATGATCTACAATCGCGATGTGCTGAAGCTTCGCGGTATCGAGAATCCGCCGGAGCGCTGGGATGATCTGCGGAATCCCGCCTTGCTCGGTTCCGTGGCCCTGACCGATCCGACCAAGAGTGGCTCCATCGCGAAGGCCTTCGAAAACGTGATCCAGCAGCAGATGCAGGAGGAGCTTGAGCGCACCCCTGATGATGAAGCGAGGGCGGTGAGGGCGGGTTGGGTGCGCGGTCTGCAACTCCTGCAACTCGCCGCCGCCAACAGTCGTTATTTTACCGATTCCTCCCAGAAGCCGCCCATCGATGTGGCCGCGGGAAATTGCGCCATCGGCATGTGTATTGATTTCTACGGTCGGCAACAGGCCGAGGCGGTGAGGCGGCGAGGCGACAGCGTGCGGGTGGACTATGTTTCACCCCCGGGTGGGAGCGTGAGTTCGGTCGATCCGATCGGGATCCTCCGCGGCGCGCCCAATCACGAAGTTGCGGAGTTATTCATCGAATTTGTCATGTCGATGGATGGCCAAAAAATCTGGAACTTCGAACCCGGCTCCGCCGGAGGACCTCAGCACTTTGCTCTGAGAAGGCTGCCGGTGCGGCGGGATTTCTATACGGAGGCACATCGTGAATTCCGCTCCGATCCCGATGACGAGCCTTATGCTGCCGGCGAACAGTTGATTTATCGGGCGCAGTGGACCGGGTTTTTGTTCCGAGAGATGTCCTTCATCATCCGGGTGATGGGTTTTGATACTCACGCTGAACTCGTGGATGCCTGGAAAACCATCATTGATGCGGGGCAACCGCCGGAGGCGATGGCCGTGTTACAGGATATGTCCGCCGTCGATTACGACATCGCACAAGGACTGGTGAAGGAAGTCATCGGAGCGCGCAACAAGGTGCGGGAGCTGGAACTGGCCAAGGAACTGGGAAACCATTTTCGTCGTCAGTATGCCGAAGCGGCGCGCGTTGCGCGGGAGCACCAGCCTTAGCTCTCATCCAGCGCCCGGATTTGGGCTGCGACAGCGTCGAGCGATTCCCGGAGCCACCGATCACCTTTCGCCGCGGTGGCGCGGGTGGCGTCGCCCATCACCCCGTCGGGGGCGATGTCCCGGGTTTTCCAGGAAAAGATGGCGGGCGCGTTCTCGGGACGAAGCTCCCCGGCGTCATCCAGGTTGGCCGGGTAGTGGCGGATGGCTTTGGTCATGTCCACCAGTTCGGGAGCAATTGTGAGCATCACCGAAGTCTCCCACTCGCCGGCATGGAATCCCCAAGTGCGTTCCTGCTCATCCAGTTCCTCACTGACCGGAAGGCGTAAAATACCGGCCCGAATACCCAACTCGGTTTGGAGTTCGCGCAGGGTATAGGTCAGCACGGAGCTATTGCCGCCGTGCGTGTTCAAAACGCCAAACTGACGAAACCCCAAATTATGGTAATTGCGGATCTGACTGCTCAAGATGCCGCGGAGCGACCGCGCGCTCATGCCAACCGTTCCGGGATAGTCCGCGTGCTCATTGCTCTTTCCGAAGGCCAAGGTGGGCGCGATTTCAACGGCCTCGCCCAATCGTTCTTTGAGACCCGCCGCGGCGGCGTCAGCGATCATCGTGTCCACGCCAACGGGCAAGTGGGGGCCGTGCTGCTCAATCGCGCCAATGGGAATAATCACCAAGGGGTTTTGGTTCGCCGCAAGTTTCCTGAGTTCCTCTCCCGAATATTGATCCAAAGACGCGAGACAGCGGGGGAGATCCGATTCAGCGAGGGACGGGCTTGCGGTCGTGGCGCAGGCTTGCCCGGCGGCTTTGTCATCGTGAAAAGCCGGACGGTCCCAAATCTCCTGAATGAGATTGGCCAGTTGTTGCGCCGCCGCCTCGAATTTTGACTCGGGTTCGGTTTTGACCGGATCCACCGGAGGTAATTGACTCCAATTTCCGGGTCGAAAATCAGAGTCAATCGGACCGCCGGCCGGTTTCTCTCCGCGGGGAGTTCCGCCGAGAAGCGAAGCCAAGGCCCGGGCCTCGGCGCGCTGGAGCACGCGAGGCAGACCCTCGCCGGCTTCGGTGATCGTGTCAATTTCCTGCACGGCAACTTCCGCGACGTCGAGGGGCTGCTGGCCGAGCTGGGCCCGGTGCACGGGCTGCTGGCCGATCTCAAGCAGCGGGGCATGCTGGAAGACACGCTGGTTGTCTGGGGCGGTGAGTTTGGCCGCACTCCCATGGTGGAGACCAACCCGTCCCTCGGACGCAAGGCCGGCCGTGATCACCATCCCCAGGCTTTCACCACGCTCATGGCCGGGGGTGGCACCAAACCCGGCACCTATGGGGA
>CAKZMS010000051.1 GCA_937128785.1 uncultured Opitutaceae bacterium
TACGACGTCATGCCGCATGCGATTGCGCTGAAATCGCCCACTGGCGTTGGAAGCATCTTCCCGCCACGGCGCGCCGGCTGCGGTCAGAGCTTGCCGGATCGCCTCCGAGCGCAAATTCAACAGCGGCCGCAACCGAATCGTGTTGCGATTGGCCTCCGCCTGCACCGGTCGGGGCGCGGCCAGTCCCGCGGTTCCACTCCCCCGGGCGATTCGCATCAACAGGGTTTCGGCGACATCATCGGCGTGGTGGCCGGTCCAAACCCAAAACGCCCGATGCCGGCGGCGAACCGTTTCCAAAAAATCGAGCCGCGCAACCCGGGCGGAGGCCTCGCTGGGATCGGCGGGGGCATTGGTCCATCGCCGAGTCTCAAAAGTGATGCCCAGGGCCAGCGCGAGACGTTCGCAGAAACGCGCATCGGCCCGGGAGGAGCGCCCCCGCAACCCATGATCGAAATGGGCCAGCACCAAACGGTCTCGCCGCTGCGGCCAGTGCGCCCAGAGCAGGAGGATTAACGCCACCGAATCCGCCCCCCCCGACACCGCCACGACCCATTTGCGCCGGCCAGCGCCATCGACCTGTTCCCGGACCACCGGATGTAGATCCTCCCACGGGATCAGCTCGCCCAACTTTTGCGCTGCCTGTTGCCAACGATTCGGGCGCGCTGTCATCGGCTGCCGGGGGCGGAAGATTTAAGCGAACCGCAGCGTATCGCGGCCAAAGTAAGGCACGAGCACGGCTGGCAGTTTCACCGTGCCATCCGCCTGCAGATTATTTTCCAACAGCGCCGCCAAGACACGGGGCACGGCCAAGCCCGACCCATTGAGCGTGTGCACCAGCTCCGGCTTGCCATCGGTGTTGCGGAAACGAATCCGGGCGCGGCGCGCCTGGAAGGCTTCGAAATTCGAGCAACTGGACACCTCCAACCAACGCTCCTGCCCGCCCGACCAGACTTCGAGGTCATACTTCTTGGCCTGGGCAAAACCGAGATCCCCGCCGCACATGAGCAGCACGCGGTAAGGCAGTTCCAGCTTCTTGAGCAGATTCTCCGCATCGTTTCTCAGCGCTTCGAGTTCGTCGTAGCTCTGCGACGGATGGACCCACTTCAATAACTCAACCTTGTCGAACTGGTGAAGGCGGTTGAGGCCACGCACGTCTTTGCCATACGACCCGGCCTCACGACGGAAACAAGGTGTGTAGGCACAACGCCGGACCGGCAGATCCGCCTCGGGAATGATCTCATCGCGGAAGAAATTGGTCAGCGGAACCTCCGCGGTCGGCACGGCGTAGAGCTGATCGATCACCGTTTCATACATCTGCCCCTCCTTGTCGGGGAGCTGGCCGGTGGCCGTGGCGCTATCCGCATTCACGAAGATCGGAGGATTAACCTCGGTGTAGCCTGCGGTCCCGGCCTCATCCAAAAAGAAATGAATCAGCGCGCGAACGATCCGGGCACCGTCACCCACGTAATACGGAAATCCCGCTCCAGTCGTTTTGGCGCCGCGGGCAAAATCGAAGAGGTTTTCAAACCCGGGAATCTCCCAATGCGCCTGCGCATCGGCCGAGACCGCATTCACATCGCCGTGCGTGGCCGCGACCACGTGGTCCGCATCGGTCTTTCCTTCCGGCACGCTGGCATGGGGCAGATTGGGCAGCGACAACATCGCTTCCTGCCACGCCGACTCGGTTTCCTTGAGACCGCCCTCAAGCTCTTTCAGCTCGGTTTTAAGCGACTTCATCTCGCCTACTTTGGCCATGAACTCCGGCGAGCCTTTGGCGAGGCCGGCCATTTCGCCGTTCACCGACTTTTGCTGGGCCCGCAGAGTCTCGACTTGGGCCAGCTGGCTGCGCCACTGCTCGTCAAGGGATTGGATGGCCTCAAGATCAATATTGAGGTGCTTTTTGGCGATGGCGGCCCGAACGGTGTCGGGTGATTCGCGTAGGAGTTTCGGATCGAGCATGGCAGGTGAAAAACCTGGGAGGTAAAAGCACCCGGGGCCCGCATGCCAACCTGAATTCGTACCGGCGGGGGGCGGACCCGATCGAGCCGGCTCGCTAACGCCCCGGCCCAATCTGCCCGTGGCGGCCGAAATCATGGGCTTCGCGACTCCGGATATGATATTTACGCTGAAGACTTCTCGCGTTTTGGGTATGAAAGACTCTTGGAATCGTCCTTGATTCTCCGACTACCGTGACCAGCCGCCGCCAACGATCGATTCACCATCCGCTC
>CAKZMS010000052.1 GCA_937128785.1 uncultured Opitutaceae bacterium
GGCAGCAGGTATTCGGACAAGGTTTGGTGACCACGGTGAACGACTTTGGCGTCATGGGCACCGCCCCCTCCCACCCCGAGCTGCTGGACTACCTGGCCCAGGACCTGATTCGGCAGGAGTGGTCTTTAAAATCACTCATTCGGAAGATGGTGCTCACCCGCACCTACCAGATGTCGACCGAACCAAGTCTGGCGGCTCTTGAACAGGATCCCGGCAACCGACTGCTGCAGCACCGTTCCATCCGTCGGTTGGATGCCGAAGCCGTCCGGGATAATCTATTGGCCGCCAGCGGATCATTGGACCGAACCCTGTTCGGGGAAAGTGTGCCAGCCTATGTCGAGAGCCATCCGGATAGTCGCGCCAAACCCAAACGTCGGGGTCCGGTGGACGGCGCAGCGCGACGTTCGGTGTATCAGGAGCTACGGCGAAACTTCCTCCCCCCGCTGCTCACGGCATTCGACATGCCCAACGGCACCGAACCGATTGGCGTGCGCCACTCGACCAACGTGCCCGCTCAGTCTCTGGCCCTGCTCAACGATCCCTTCGTTCACCTTCAGGCAGAACACTGGGCCAAGGCTTTGGCCACCGCTCCGCAATCCCTCCAGGATCGGATCAATCAAATGCACCTGATCGCCTTTGCCCGACCGGCCACCGCGGACGAGTTTACTTGGGCGTCAAAAGTCCTGGAGACCATGGCCGCCGAGCACGACACCCCCATCGACGCCGTCGAACCCTGGACCGATCTCTGCCACCTCATGTTCAACCGCAAAGAATTCATCTACCTGCTCTGATGGCGTTTCGCCATCAGAGCAGGTAGAAGTAACAAGTATCAAGTTCCAGGTAACAAGAATCTAGCCCCACTCCTCAGTAGAAATATCAAAACACGCCCGCCGGGGTCAGGTCGTCAAAAAGTTCTACGTAGTGTAACGAAGTAAATTTTTTCCGACCTGACCCCTTCGCCCCGACCGAACAACCAAGCCTCAGCGAAGACAGATGCCGCCCTACCCGGTCCGAACCACCGCCACTCCACCATGCCTCCTCGTTCTCCCCCCCTCTATGACCTCTGTGCCTCCGCCGTGCTCTCTGAGACCCAATTAATCACCTGACTCTCCTACCGTCCTTTGCCTGCCTCCCACTACACCGAACTCCACGCGAGCAGTGCGTTTAGCTTTCTGCGTGGCGCGTCCATGCCCGGCGACTTGGCGGCGGCGGCGGCGCGCTGGGAACTGCCCGGCATGGCGGTGTGCGACCGGGACGGCGTGTTCGGGGCGCCCCGATTTTATCACGCCGCCAAGGAGGCCGGGGTGCGCCCCATCGTAGGCAGTGAAATCACCCTGCGCGACGGCACCGTGTTACCCCTGCTCGTCGCCAATCGCACCGGCTACCAGAACCTCTGCCAACTCATCTCCCACGCGAAACAGACGGATCGCGACATCGCTGTCGGGCATAAAGCCCGACCCACCCGTCAGCATGCTTCAGCGCTTTGCCGTGGGTCGGGCTTTATACCCGACAATTGCCCGGCCGAAGCCGACCTCCGCGAACGCAAGCGGCCCTGCTTCGCGACTTGGGATGAAATAGCCCAATACGCTGAAGGTCTCGTCGCCCTGACCGGCGATGCCGAAGGCCCGGTGCTCTCCGCTTGGCGTCAGGGCGGAGCCGATCCCGTCGCGGCACCGCTCCAAAACCTGCAGCAAATCTTCGGACCGGAAAATCTCTACGTCGAAGTGCAGCGCCATCGGGTGCGCGGCGAGGAACGGGCGGTGCGTTTCCTGCAGGATCTCGCCGCCGACCAACAGTTGCCCTTGCTCGCCACCGGCGGCGTCACGCACGCCGATCGCGATGCGCGGCTAATCGCCGATGTATTCACCTGCCTGCGTCATCACACCACGCTCGATGGGGCCGGCCAGCTGCTCGCGCCCAACGCCGAGCGTCAAGTTCGGTCCGGTCGATTGATGGCGGAAAAATTCGCCGACCTGCCCGAAGCGATCACCCACACCGCGCGGCTGGCCGAACGGCTCGACTTCACCCTAGAGGACCTGGGCTACCAATTTCCCGATTTCCCGGTGCCGCCTTGGGACACCATGGCATCCCATCTGCGCAAGCTCGTGTTTGCCGGCATCCGCGACCTGATCCCTCGGCTCACTGCCCGCTATCGTCGGCAGATCGAAACCGAGCTGCGCCTCATCGAGAAACTCGGTTTCTGCGGATATTTTCTGATCGTGGCCGACATCTGCAAGTGGGCCCGTTCCCACGGGATCCTGGTGCAAGGTCGGGGATCCGCCGCCAACAGCGTAGTCTGCTACGCCTTGTGCATCACGGCGGTGGATCCGGTGAAGAACCGCCTGCTGTTCGAACGGTTTTTGAGCGAAGGCCGAGTCGGCGCCGATGGCCGACCTTCCTGGCCCGACATCGACCTCGACCTGCCCAGCGGCGAGCTGCGCGAGTCTGTCATCCAGGAAGTCTACCGTCGCTACTCCCCGCACGGCGCTGCCATGACCGCCAACGTCATCACCTATCGGGGACGCGGCGCCACCCGGGAACTGGGCAAGGTGCTCGGGCTGTCCGAGGACGTGATGGATCGTTTCTCCAGTCTCTTCCACGGCGGGGACTTTCCCCACACGTTGGATCTGCAAGAACAGCTCGAGCAGTCCGGGCTGCCTCGGGCTCATCCCCGGGCGGCTATCCTCGCCCAATTGCACCAGCAACTGCACGGCCTGCCTCGGCACCTCGGTCAACATTCCGGCGGCATGGTCATCTGCGGCGGACGGCTCAATCAAGTCGTGCCCCTCGAGCCCGCCTCGATGCCGGATCGCGTCGTGGTGCAGTGGGACAAGGATGACTGCGAGGACCTTGGGATCGTGAAGGTCGATCTGCTCGGACTCGGTATGATGGCCGTGCTGCAGGACTGCTTTGAGCTCTGCGGCAACCAAGGCGAAGACCTCTCACTCTACACCCTCCCGCCGGACGATCCCACCACCTACCGGATGCTGCAGACCGCCGACACCGTGGGCGTATTCCAAGTCGAAAGCCGGGCGCAGATGGTGAGTCTACGGCGTTTCAAACCTGCCTGTTTTTATGACATCGCCATGCAGGTCGCGATCGTGCGGCCCGGACCCATCGTCGGCAAACTGGTGCATCCGATCATTCGCCGCCGCCATCAGGGTGAACCAATCGTGTGCCTGGATCCCGAAGTGCACGAACGGCTGCTGCCCATTCTCGGCCGCACCTATGGCGTGGTCCTGTTTCAGGAACAGATGCTCGCCTGCGCCATGGAGTTGGCCAACTACAACGGTTCGCAAGCCGAGGAACTCCGCCGCGCCATGGGTTTCACCCGGGGCACCGAACGACTCGAACGCGGACTCAACAATCTGCGCCAGGCGATGCGGGAGCACGGCTGGTCGGATCGCATCTGTGAGATGCTCATTGAGTCCGCCTCCAACTTTGCCCTCTACGGTTTTCCCGAATCGCACTCCATGAGTTTCGCGCTGCTGGCCTACGCCAGCACGTGGCTCAAGGCGCACCGGCCGGCTGAGTTTGTCGCCAGCCTCCTCAATCACCAACCCATGGGATTCTACGGACCGGCCACCCTCGTGCAGGACGCCCGCCGACACGGCGTGAAATTCCTCCCCATCTGCGTGCAGGAATCCGAATGGGAGTGCACGGTTGAGACCGTGGCAACGCCACGGTCTCAAAAGGACCAAGTATCAAGTTCCAAGTATCAAGAAGCAGAAGAGAAGCATCCGAAGCCCACGGGGTCAGGTCGTAGACAAAGTGAAATGCAGCGTAGCGAAATTCACTTTTCACGACCTGACCCCTTTCACGGTCCGACAGACACAACCCTCCCTTCTCCACAAGCCTTTCCCCATCCGAACACCTCCGCTGCTCCTTCCCTCACCCAATCCAAAATCCCCCAGGTCCGCCTTGGTTTGTGCTACATCAAGGGCCTGAGCGAAGCGCCTACCCGCGCCATGCTCGCCGAACGGACGAAGCGCCCATTTCCTGACCCCGCCCACTGGCTGGCCCGCCCCCGGTTTTCCGCCGCCCCCCCCCCCGCCCTTGCAGCCATTGGCGCACTCAATTGTTTCGCTTCCCATCGTCGCGCCGCCCTGTGGCAAATCGAAGCCTCCTGGTCTGCCGATGAACCTTTGCTGCAGCGGGGCTCCGCCCCGCTGCAGAAGTTCCAAGTATCAAGTAGCAAGTATCAAGACGACGGGGCGAAGTCCCAAGTAACAGGTATCCCGCCTTCGCCAAGGCTTC
>CAKZMS010000053.1 GCA_937128785.1 uncultured Opitutaceae bacterium
AGCCAGCAGTCGGCGTCCCGACAGGGCCATCAGGCGTCGACCCTTGGCTTGCCGATCTCGTCCAGCCGCTTCTGCAGGGCCAGCCGGTCCAGCGATACAAGCGGCAGGTTGACGAAGATCGAAATGCGGTTGGTCATCATGCGGTAGGCATCGACAAAGGCCTGGCGCTGCACGGCCGCGGTGCCGTCGAAGGATTTGGGCAGTTCGCCGACAAAAACCTCGGGCCCGATGGAGGCACAGCGAAGTTTCGAATGGGCGAGATAGAGATAGTTTTTCTTTTCCATCACGTGGTCGGAGAACTCGTTGCCGAGGGCGAAACCGATGCGATGCGGCGTGCCGTCGTCGGCAACGACATAGAGACCCGCGAGTTCGGCTTCTTCGCCCCCATCGTCAGCGAATGCCGGCATCTCCAACGGTGCGCCGGGACGAGCCATGATGCTGCCGTCTCCCTTGTAAAACCACTCGGGCTGCACCGGATCTGAACCATCCGTGGGTTTACCGCCCTCAACCCCCCAACGGAAAATTTTCATGGAATCGGTCAGCGTGGTTTCCTCGGCGGCCAGGGTCGCATGCATGGCGTTGCGGGCCTTGGCACTCCCTAGGTGAGTGAGACCGGTCCCGCTGACGAGGGTGTGGGCATCATCAGGATGATCGACGGGCGGCAGCACCCGGCCCTCTGTGAGGATCGGAGCATAGTCGAGCGGGGGTTCGGTTGGGAGGCTGGCAACGTAATCTGCCAAACCCGTGCCCAAGGCGATGGCCTCGAGCGCGAGTTCGCGCACCGTGTGCGGGCCGTTGAGTGGAGTGACCGTGGTGGAGTTTTCGACGATGCCTACGCGGCGAGTGTTGTCGCCGTCGAGAAATTGAATGAGGTTCATGGTTGGAAAACGGAAACGCTGAAATTCTGAAAACTGAAAACGGGAGCCGCTGCTACTGCTTCTCGCGTTTTTGCCAGTTGGTTTTGAAGAGGTCGAAGTGAACGTTCTGGCTGGGGTGGGCGGCGATGACTGCTTCATCGACAGTGACGCCGAGGCCGGGACCGGTGGGCAGGGCGACACAACCGTCATCTCCGATCGCCGGAACACCGGGCGCAGCCTCCATCACGTAGGGGGCGTCGAAGTCGTTGAAGTTTTCCTGGATCATCACGTTCGGCGTGGCGGCGGCGAGGTGCAGGGCTGCGGCGGTGGAAACGGGTCCGCCCACGTTGTGCGGTGCGCCCCGCAAGTAATGGTATTCGGCCTGCGCCATGATCTTCTTGGTATTCATCAGGCCGCCAAAGTGGGTGATGTCCGTCTGGAGGATGTCGGTTGCGCCCAAGCTGAACAAGGGCTGCACGTCACAGGGGGTGTGAATACGTTCGCCGACCGCGACCGGCACGCCGCGGGGGGCGATGCCTTCGTAGGCGCGGCGGAGGGCCTCGAGGTTTTCGGGCGGCACCGGTTCTTCAAACCAGGAGGGTTTGAAGGGCATCAGTTCACGCGCCATCTCGATCGCGCCGGCCGGGGTGAATCGGCCGTGCATCTCGATGAGCAGTTCGACGTCCTCGCCGACAGCCTCGCGCACGGCGGCGACAAGGTCGATGGACAGTCGTTTTTCGGCGAGGGAGAAATCGAAGAACGAGCCGCCAAACGGATCGAACTTCAGGGCCCGGTAGCCTTTGGCCACGGCGGCGCGGGCGCAGTCGGCGAAATTTTCGGGAATCCGTTCGGTACGATACCAACCATTGGCGTAGAGCTTGATACGTTCGCGGACTTTACCGCCCAGCAGCTTGTAAACGGGTTGGTTCAGCGCTTTGCCTTTGATGTCCCAGCAGGCGATTTCCATCAGCGCGAGGGCCGACATGGCGATCTCGCCCGGACGACCGAAGTCACCGTTCATGACGTCGTGCACGAGCGCTTCGGTGTCGAAGGGATCCCGGCCGACCCGGTAACGGGGAGCGGATTCCTCGAGGTAGCCGAGCACGGCTTTGGTTTTATTGAGAGGGCGGACCTCCCCGTAGCCGGTGATGCCTTCGTCGGTATCCACGCGGAGAAAAACCAGTTCGCGCCAAGCGGTGCCGAGAACAAGAGGAGTGATCGCAGTGATTTTCATGGAGGGGGATGTGACAGTTGGTGGGGGTGACGGGAGTGACGAAGGCCGGACCGTGTGACCGTAAGGGAGATCCGGTCAGCCTGCAGAATTTATTCTCACAGGAGGAAGCGGAGGGGAGCGGAGCCGTCAGCCTGTGATAATTTTATCCGTATGCTCCTGTGGAAATGGCATGCTGACGGTGCCGAGCTGGAGCTCGGCGTTCCCAGAGGTGAACGTCCGCAGGCTGACGGCTTCGTTTTCTTCGTTTCCTTCTGTAAAAATTAGCGTCGATTCAGCTCTGTTTTTCTCCGTTTTCTCCGGTGGGAAAAAAACCGCGTTGAGATGGCTAGCGCCTCTACCAGTTGATCCAGTCGACGCCCATTTCATCTAGTTGGGCGGCGGCGACGAGGAAGTGGGCGCTGATCCAATACACGTTCCAGCTCTCCACGTAGTCGCCCCGCACTCCCTCGAGGGTATCGTAGTCGTAGTGTTGGGCGTAGTTGGTTTGATGCATCTGCTCGCCCTGACTGCCCATCGGGTCGATCAACTGGCCGCAGGCCACGATCATGAGACGGGCGAGCTTTTGGTAGTCTTCGTTGCCGGTAATTTCACCCAATCGCCAAAGGGCGGGAGCGCAGAGGACGCCGTAGACGTCGAGATGCATGTTTTGCGCCGACACCGTGGTCCAGCCGCGGGTCTTGAAGTTGTGATCGGTCAGCCGTCCGGGAGGAAGCGGCACATCCCACACATACACATAGCTGATCACCACGTCGGCCGCGTGACGGGCGGCGCTCAGGTAGCGGTCGTCGGTCGTGATGTCATACATGGTTAGAAAGCCCTGCAGGGCGGCCCAGGCGCCTTCCTTGTCCTCACAACGGGCGTCCAGGGTGCCGCCCCAATAGGGCTCATCCATGGAGAGGTGACGGACCATGTAATGTTCGGCCGCTTTGGTGGCGGCCTGCAGGTAGCGGGGGTTTTCGAACTGAGTCGAGGCCTTCGCGAGCGGCGCGATCATGAAACCTTCGTTGGTGGAGACAGGATGCCATTCGCGATCGAGAATGCGTTCGGCGTGCAAGTCGCAGGCTCGGCGGAGAAATGCCTGCCATTTCGTCGTATCGAGATCTGCGTTTTCCTCGGCCAGTCGTAACGCATCCAGCATATTGTTCATGGCCTGACTTTGGGACAGCAGCGGGCGCCGGTCGTCCAGCCAGGTTTTCTGATCGAAATCGTAGCGGACGGAAAACCCGACATCGGTGAATGATGAGGTTGTGATGAAATCCATCCCGCGCTGAATACGATCCAGAGGTTTTACCAAATCGAAGCGATCGCCCAGTTGCAGATAGGGATAGGCGTAGGCTTCCGATTGTCCGGCCCACGCCAGATCGATCCAATTGCGCTGAGCGCGGTGGTCGGCCTGCGGTGTCGCAGTGGTGCTCATGCGATGTTCTCCAATTGGTTTCTAAACGACTGCCAGCCGTAGTAGTTGGCGTGTCGCTCACCAGGCGTTGGCCAGGCGGGATGCTCGAATGGGCTGAGGTGTCGGTCGACATAGAGCCGGTGCGCCAGCTCCAAGTCCGCCTCGGGATCTGGCTCGCTGCCATCGTGGTTGAGGTAGGAGACGCGCGCGCAGCGGGCCGCGCAGATCCGCGCGTCCTCTTCGCTCCGCCCCACCCCGTTCGGCAAGAACGGCGCGTGGAACTCGCCCTCGACCAGTGCGCGAGGCTTTGAAGCCACAGAGGCCCAATAC
>CAKZMS010000054.1 GCA_937128785.1 uncultured Opitutaceae bacterium
CTGCAGTTCCAGCAGGATCGACTGCATGTCGTAGCGGATCAGCGGGTCGAGCGCACTGAACGCCTCGTCCATCAGCAGGATTTCGGCGTCGGTCGCCAGAGCGCGGGCCAGGCCGACACGCTGCTGCATGCCGCCGGAAAGCTGATAGGTGGGAGTTTTGCCGAAGCCCTGCAGGCCGACGGCACCCACCCTCGTGCCATCGATCAGGTTTGGCCGCACTTGAGCAATCCCGACCGGTTCATCCGCTGGGCCGCCCGCACCGTGCTCGAGAACCAACTGCCTTCAAACTGGGAATACGATGCGCTTTCCGAAAAGGACCCGTTGGCTTCGATCGAAGCGCTGATCGGTTTTGCCCGAGTCGCGCCAGATCGCTACCAGAAAGACATCATCAGTTCTCTGACGCGCATCAATTTCGAGAAACTCGAAACGAACCTGCAGCGCAATTGGTTGCGAGCCCTGCAGCTGGCGTTCACCCGGATGGGTTCACCCTCCGAGGAACACCGTGAGAAGCTGTTAGAGTTAATGGATCCTTGGTTCCCCCACAACGACGCCATGGTGAACCGCATGTTGGTCGAAACCTTGGTTTACCTGGACTCTCCCACCATCGTCAGGAAAACCGTTCCGTTGCTGCAGGTCGCGGAACCTACCGGGGCTGAAGCCGAGAGCCTGGGCACTGATTCGCTGATCGCTCGTAACGATCGCTACGCCAGCGCCTTCAAACGCGCGGCCGAGGCCCGCCCTGATCGCCAGCAAATCGCCTACGCCTACGCCCTGCGCCACGCCATCGTCGGTTGGACCCCCGAGTCTCGACGCGAATTTTTCGAATGGTTCACGACCACACATCCGTGGAAAGGCGGAGCTTCTTTCAAGGGGTTTCTCGCCAACATTCGCACGGAAGCACTGGTCAATGTGGTCGAGGATACGGAACGGGCGGAACTCGCCGAGCTCTCCAAAGAGCCGGTGCATGGGTTTGTGCCCGGAGCGATCCCCCCGGAGGGCCCCGGTGAAATCTACACGGTGGACTCGGCCATGGATAAATTCGTGGAGCCTCTGAAAAATCAAAATTTCCGCCGCGGCGAATCGATGTTTGCAGCGACTGCGTGTGTCGCGTGTCACCGGTTTGGCGACATCGGCGGGGGCATGGGCCCCGACATCACCGGCGCGGGCAACCGCTACAGCATTCGCGATCTGTTGGAGAACATCATCGAACCGTCGAAGGTTGTCAGCGACATCTACGAGGCCGAACAGTTTATCTACGAAAACGGCAACGTCATCGTTGGACGCATGGTCGAAGAGACGAACGATGCTTACCACGTCATGGTCAACCCTTTCGCTCCTGATCAGCTAAGGCGGGCAGGCAAGGATCAGGTGGCGGAGCGCAAGCCCTACCCGGTGTCGTTGATGCCAGCCGGTTTGGTCAACGGCCTGAACGGCGACGAACTCCGCGACTTGGTGGCCTACCTCATCTCCGGCGGAAATCCGGAAGATCCAATGTTCTCGGTTGCTGAATAGGCTGAACGTGTGGCGACGAACGAGCATCCTGACGCAGTGCGACAGCTCCGTTCCGACTTCAGCTTTAACCCGGACCCACTAGAATTCCGATTATGAGTGCGAAATCCAAATCCCGCAAACCCCTCAGTCGCACCATCCAAGGAGCCCCGTCGTGGCGGATCGCCAGCAACACCGTTGAGGCCTGGGTCACCCAACGCGGCGGACATTTGGCTCCGGTGACCTTTCGCACGGCCAATGGTGATATTCAGCCATTCGCGATCGCACCATGGGCGGAGGAGTCGCTGGACGAGGATACACCCGACCTCCTAAAAACCCTGCGCGGTGATTTCTTTTGCGCGCCGTTTGGCGGCAACGGCACGCCTTGGCGAGGTGAAGCACATCCCCCTCACGGCGAGACCGCTTCAAACCCCTGGAGTTCGCCCACGATCAGCCAACCGCAATCCGATCGGCACGTCTTCACGGCGGCGATGCCGACTTCGGTGCGATCCGGCCGCGCCACCAAGCGTATTGAACTCCGGGACGGCGAAACCAACCTCTATCTCCGACATACCCTCGAAGGCATGACGGGCCCGATGTCGCTCGGCCATCATGCGATTCTCCAATGCCCGCCGAAAGAAGGCGCCGGTCGCATCTCGCTCAGCCCCTATCACCGCGGACAAGTCTGTCCGCTGCCGTTTGAGGATCCCACCATCGGCGGCTACAGCGCGCTGAAGATGGGGGTGAAATTCACGAAGTTGGATACGGTCGAACGGGCTGACGGCGAGTTCTGCGACGTCTCGCGTTATCCTGCCCGGGAGGGATTTGAGGATCTGGTGATGGTCCGAACCAAACCTCGACCTGAACCGGTCTGGAGCACGGTATCATTTCCCGAGCAGGGCTACCTTTGGTTTAGCCTGCGCGATGTTAAGGTGCTGAACTCCACCGTGCTATGGATGTCGAACGGTGGACGCCACTACGCGCCGTGGAGCGGCCGCCATCGCTACGTCTTGGGCGTCGAAGACGTTACCAGCTATTTCCACTTCGGACTGGCCGAATCAGCCGGGAGCAACCCCCACGCGGACAAAGGCTCTGCCACCACCCTGAAACTCAGCCGCCGTCGACCCACCGAGGTGAACTACATCATGGGGGTTGTCCCGATTCCCCCCGATTTTGATCAGGTGAAAAAGATCCGATTTACTACCGAGGGCATGATTCTCCGCGCCTGGTCCGACGCCAAAGTCTTCCATCCTGTCGATTGGAACTACCTCAAAATCGGTGGTTAGTTTCTCGATAAAGCGACTCAGTCTCGGTACTTTCGGTCCTCTTATTTGAACGGCCTCAAGGTATAAGAGGTACTTTATTTATATAAAGCATTCGTTTGCTTTATGTTATGAGCTTGTTGAGGATTTGTTTAGAATAGTTCTAATTACCAGTTGCGAATTAGAATTATTCTAATTGGGTGCAGGGTCTCATCGATCTCATGGCCGAAACATCCACCCAAAACCCCGAACGAATCGCCGAAGTGCTCGCCGACCACGGCGTGCGCCCTACTTCCCAACGCGAAACTGTCTACAGCAGCCTTTTGCAAAAGCGGGATCATCCCACCGCAGACGAAGTGTTTGCCCGCGTCCGCGAAAAGGCTCCCACCATCTCGCTGGCCACCGTCTACAACTGCCTCGATGTGCTGGTGCAGCATAATCTGGTGAAGGCCGTTAATTTCGAGCGGGCGCCGACCCAATATTGCGCGAACCTCGCTCCGCACGCTCATTTCCACGACGAGGAGGGCCGCACCCTGGATATCGATATGCCTGCCGGCATGTTCGAACAACTCCGTGGCCTGCTCCCGCAGAATTTCGACGTGAAAGACATCGAAGTTAACTTCCACGGCCGCGCGCCCAAGTCCTGAGTCCGGCCTGCCCTTTCAACAAGCTGCAACTCCAACAACCACTCTCTTTCCGCTTCCAAACATGAAATCACTCGAAATCCGAGACCTCACCATCGCTCTGAGCGACTCCACCGATCAGCCCATCGTCAAGGGCCTCTCCCTGACGATCAATACCGGCGAAGTGCACGCCATCATGGGCCCCAACGGCACCGGCAAATCCACCCTCTCCAAGGCCATCGCCGGTCACCCTGACTATGAGATCACGGGCGGTGATGTCCTCATCGACGGCGAATCCATCCTCGAAATGGAGCCCGACGAGCGCGCCCGCGCCGGCATTTTCCTCGCCTTCCAAGACCCGGCCGAGATTCCCGGTGTTTCCATCGCCAACTTCCTGCGCGCCGCCGAACAGGCTCGTCTCGCCGACGGCGAAAACGTCGACGCC
>CAKZMS010000055.1 GCA_937128785.1 uncultured Opitutaceae bacterium
TTGGCGCAGGTCGATCGGGATGCGCCATGGCGTGAAATTATGCTCAGCCAATCACTGGCCTGCGAAATTTGTGGTGACGTCTTTGAAAAGCTCGCTCCCCAGCACTTCTCGTTCAATCACCGTCAAGGCGCTTGCACCACCTGCGGGGGCCTTGGTCGTAAGCTGAGTTTTTCCCCGGAACTGGTCGTGCCGGACAAAACCAAGACCGTGCGTAATGGCGCTCTCAAGCCCTGGCGGCTCGGGGGCAAGAACCTGATCATTAAACACAACGCCGTGTTAAAACAGTTGGCCGAGCAACTGCCCTTCGATGCCAATACACCGTGGGAAAATTTATCCGAGGACGTGCGCAAAATCCTGTTGCACGGAGCCGGAGATCGCCTGTTCGCCTTCAAACTCAAGCGCATGCGCGAACCCAAGGCCATGCCGTTTGAAGGCGTGATTCCAGCGCTGGAGGAAACGTGGCGCCATACCGCCAGTGAGGGTTTTCGGGCGCGGCTTACCACCTACATGATTCGAGGGGAGTGTCCCGAGTGTCACGGCTCGCGGCTCAATGCGCGCAGCAGTAATGTGTTTGTTTCCACTGAATCGCAGCGCCTGAATTTCGCGGAGTTTATGGCCTTGGACGTGAGCGGAGCCCATCGAGTCGCCCAAGCGCTGGTGGAGCGTTTCGCGCAAGAGGAGGCCCTGCGTGATGTGGTCACCGGAATCGAACAGCGATTGAAGTTTCTGGGCGAGGTCGGGCTGGGGTATCTGACGCTGGATCGGGACTACAGCACGCTTTCCGGCGGTGAATCCCAGCGGGTCAGATTGGCAACGCAGCTTGGTATGGGTTTGATGGGGGTGATTTATGTGCTCGATGAGCCCAGCATCGGTCTGCATGCCGCCGATAATCAAAACCTGCTCAAGTTGCTGCGGGAGCTTCGTGACCGCGGTAATACCGTGCTCGTGGTCGAGCACGACGAAGATACCATGCGGATTGCCGATGAGGTGATCGAGATCGGTCCGGGGGCGGGTTCCGAAGGCGGCGCGGTGCTGTTTCAGGGATCTCCGACGGAGTTGATCAAGGCCGCGGCCCAAGCATCCGTCAGTGGGCCGTTTTTGGCTCGGACTCGTCGGGTGGAGAAGGAAGCCAAGACGAAGTCGGCTACCGATGGATTCCTGACCGTGAGAGATGCCCGCGAGCACAATCTCAAGGGTGACGATGCAAAATTTCCCGTTGGCCTGCTGACGGTGGTAACGGGGGTCTCGGGTTCAGGTAAAAGCACGTTGGTGAATGATGTGCTGGCCGCCGCGGCGGCGAAGAAACTGAACGGGGCGAAATCGATTCCGGGGGTGCACCGCACGATCGAGAATCTCGATTTCTTCGAGAAGCTCGTGCAGGTGGACCAGTCCCCGATCGGACGCAGTCCGCGCTCCAACCCCGCGACCTACACCAAGTTACTCGACGCCTTACGCAACCTCTATGCCCAAGTGCCCTTGGCCAAGGTGCGCGGTTATAAGGCGAGCCGGTTTTCCTTCAACGTGCGCGGCGGGCGTTGTGAAAAATGCCAAGGCGACGGCGCCATCAAACTCGACATGCAGTTCATGGCCAACGCCTATGCCCCGTGCCCGAGTTGCGAAGGCAAGCGGTTTAATCGGGAGACCTTGGAAGTGTTGTTTCACGGTCACTCCATCGCCGATGTGCTCGATATGACCGTCGGCGACGCGATGCAGCTGTTCCGCAACATTCCCAAGGTGATGGACAAGCTGGAAACTTTGGGGGCCGTTGGCCTGAGCTACATCAAACTGGGGCAGTCGGCCACCACCTTGTCCGGAGGGGAAGCCCAGCGGCTGAAACTGTCGCTCGAACTTTCCAAACGCCAGCAGGGCGATGTGCTCTACATCCTGGACGAACCCACCACGGGTCTGCACTGGCTCGATATTCAGAACCTGATGGACCTGCTCTTCCGGCTTCGCGACGCCGGCAACACGGTCATCGTGATCGAACACAATTTGGATGTCATCAACCTCGCGGATTGGATCATCGATTTGGGGCCGGGCGGGGGTGGCGCCGGCGGGGAGATCGTTTACGCCGGTTCGCGCGCCGGAGTGGAAAAAGAAAAGCGCAGCCTGACGGGGGCTGCGCTGAAGCGATGGGCCCAGCCCATCAAAGGGAAGTTCTAGGTCTCGGTGATCAGGCGGGAAACTGCTCGTGGATGACGACCTTGCTGTCGGGCAGACGAGGTCCGCGATCCCAGGCGGGTTTCGTTTCCTTGCCCACGGGAATCATGAAGCTCAGCACATGATCGGCGGGCAGGTTGATGATCTTGGCCACGGCATCGCCGTCGAACCCGATCATGGGACAGGAGTCATAGCCCATGTCATGGGCAGCAAGCATGAGCGTCATGCCGGCGAGGGCGGAAGAACGGATGCCCTCATCACGGATCAATTGATCCTTGCCCTCGTAAAAAGGTTTTAACATCGGGCCCAGAATGTCCTGCACCGGCTGCGGAGCATGTCCCCAGTAGATCGAGGGATCTTCCATGTGGGCGTTCAGATCTGCGCACATGATGAACAGTGCACTGGCTTCCTCCACATGCGCCTGATCCCAAGCAGCGGCCCGAATCTCTTTCTGCCGAGCCTTGTCGCGGATGACCACCAGACGGTAGTTCTGCATGTTAAAGGACGAGGGAGCCAATTTTGTGAGGCGGATGAGCTCGGCGAGATCCTCCTCGGGCATCACGTGGGCGGGATCAAAGTGCTTAACGGAGCGACGGCTCTCAATGTTTTCGATGGTAGTCATGGATAGGAATCAGGTTTCGTCGCAAGCAACGCATGGTCGCGAAGGCGTCAATGGAGGCGGGTGTTTCGTGGGCGATAAAGGCCTAAATATTTTTTCGCAGAAATTTGAATCATTCGCCGCTCCGAGACGTCCCAAGGCTAAAACCAACTATTATGAAGACCTTCGGACTCTCCCTCCTTACTCTCCTGTTCTTTACCGGCTGCTCTGCGCCGGGAACCCACGAACGTCGCGGCACCGAACTTGGGGCGGTGACCGGTGCGATTATTGGTGGCATCATCGGCCACCAGTCCGGCGAAACCGCCGCGGGTGCGGCCATCGGCGCTGCGGTCGGTGGCACGGCCGGTGCCGCCATGGGCGCAGCCAAGGACCGCGAAGAAGACGCTCGCTACGAACGCGGTGCCGTCCATGCCCAGCCCCGGGTGGATGAATTCGGCTACACCATGGATGACTACATCAACCTTATGACCGCTGATGAGATGGAGATTCTTCAGGCGCGCGCCCAAGCCCGCCCCGAGGTCGAGATGGGCGTGCTGTTGACGGATCAGGAGAAGGCCAACCTGCGCCGCCGTTCCATCGGCAACCAGGAGATCGGCCGGTAGTCCGGTCCGAAAGTGTAACCATATTGGTGACACTTTCGTTAGAGGCCGGTCGCAAAATTGTTGGAGAAAGTCTGTAACTTTGGACGGTGCCGGTGGGTTCTGCCTGTAACCAGACGTTACTAACCACCTCAATCCCATGTCTATAAACCGCCCTTATTTCCTCGGTGCACTCGCCAGCGTGCTGCTCATTGGCTCCGTTCAAGCCCGCGTTGAACGCGAAGTTACGGATACATTCTCTGTCGAACCCGGAGGCCTGGCGACATTCGCCACCCAAGGCGGAGATATCACGATCACCACGGGATCCTCCGACGAGGTTCATATTGTGGCCCGATTGGTCTTTCACCGGGCGGACAATGACGCGGAAGCCGATGAATTCATGGAGGATCTTGAGCTGACCATGGAGCCGACCGATGAGGGCGTATCAGTGACCTCCAAGCGGCTGGCTTCTGTTTCCAAGTGGATGGGCTGGGGTAAATCCAATCCCGTCTCGGTTCACCTGCATGCGACGGTGCCGAGTGAATACGACATAGACGCACGGACCTCCGGAGGGGATATCGCGGTCGCCAACCTATTCGGCAACGTGATCGGCCGCACGAGTGGGGGAGATATTGAGGTCGGACACATCGAGGGCACCGTCGATCTTAATACCAGTGGCGGCGACATCGAGGTCGTGCATGCCGTGGGGGCAGTCAAAGCTCACACCTCGGGAGGCGACGTTCGGGTGCAAGAAGCCGAAGGCCCGGTCAAAGCCAGCACCAGTGGGGGAGATGTGCGGATCGGACGAGTGGTCGGCGAACTTCGAGCCACCACTAGTGGCGGAAATATTTATGCGCGCATCGATGGTCCGCTGGCGGAGGATGCTCTGCTCAGCACCTCGGGTGGCAACGTAACCGCAGTGGTTGATGAAACCATTGCCTTCGATCTCGATGCCCGCACCAGCGGCGGGAACGTCAAGGCGCAGGGCGTCACCAGCCGGATCGACAGGGGGGGCCTGGGAAAGAGTAAGCTCGTCGGGGCCGTTAACGGGGGCGGGGCGCTGCTCAAGCTCCGCACCAGTGGCGGAAATTTACGCGTTAAAACTTCGTAACCGCCAGATCAATAAAATTTTGGACTAGCGGGGTCGGCCAGGAGAGTCGGCCCTGTTTTGCGTAAAACTACGCAGCACTGGGTTGCGCAACAATACGCCCCGTTTTTGATTTGCGAAAACGACTAGGGTATATCCCCTAGTCGAATGCAAGCGAAAGTCCCTTCCATTCTAGCAGCGATCCTGGTCACGACCGGGGTTTCGGCGGCGGTTGAGCGGATCGAATCACACGAGTGGTTGGTCGGAGATGCTCCGATCGTAAAGGTGGAGACGTTTCATGGATCCATTCGGGTCGAGCGCTCCGAGGCTGGTCGAGTAGAACTCGATCTCCGAGCTCAGGCCACGGGTGAGCGGGCCGAAAAGTGGCTCAACCGAATTGCCGTCAAGGCCGACCCCTTCGGGGCGGGACTGGTCGTCCGCGTGAAGCAGGAGGGCTGGAGCGTTGAGTTCGGCCACGGGGCGATGCCCATGCGTGATTTGGATTTGGTGCTGAAAGTGCCAGCACGTTGCAATTTGGACCTGAAGTCCGACCAAGGCAGTATTGAGGTGGCCGACGATATTGAGGGCAACATGCGTGCCCGCGTCAGCACGGGGGATATCTACTTTGGCCGGGTTTTGGGTTCGGTGACGGCGGTCACCCGTTCGGGTGACCTCGTCATCGCCCGGACCACCGGTGATTTGAGTGCGCGCAGCTATTTTGGCGACGTCCGCGTGGGCACGGTCATGGGACAGGCGGATCTCCGCGCCGATCATGGTAACATCGACGTGATGCACAGCTTTGGGGGAATCTCCGCGGAGTCTGTCAAAGGCAACATCACGGCGGGAATGAGCCGGCGGGTATCAGCCGAGGCCCGACTCAAGGCTTCCGCCGGCAACGTCATCGTGGACCTTGATCCGGAATCGGCGGTCCAGATTGCGGCGGCCTCCAACTGGGGCAAAGTCCGCTCCGCGCACAACTTCGAACCAGTCGATGCCGACAACACGGCCTCCAAACTACGCGGTAGTTTGAACGGAGGAGGTCCGCTGCTCACGCTCAAGGCCAACGGCGGTGACGTGCTGATCAAGTCGGTGCCCACCTACGGCATGTAATTTATTCAGGTAGTAGTATCATAGGATACAGGGGTTAGTATGATCGGCCGTCCAGGGATGGACGGCCGATTCGCTTTTAGGGAGGGCACAGGATTCGAACCGGAGGCAAAGTGGCGAGTTGGGTTGCAACCCGAGCGAGGAAACCGCAGGCGTAAGTCTACGATGAATTCCGCCTATGAACGTCTCCTCGGCCTCCTCCACAGCCTGCATTTGATTCATTCGGTGCAGGGGCACTTGGGGTGGGATGAACAAGTCAATCTGCCGTCCGGTAGTGCCGGATTCCGGGCCGAACAAATGGCCGAGATGGCGCGACTCGCCCACGAAGCCGCCAGTAAACCCGAACTCGGTGAGGCCCTGGCGGAGTTGGAGACCGACATGGCTGCATTGACCGAGGATCAACGCATCGTCGTGCGGGAGGCCCGCCGTGATTACGATCGGGTGGTGCGGGTGCCCGCCGATTTTGTAACGGCGAAGGCCCGCCACAGCTCGGCCGCTTTTCACGCCTGGGCCCAAGCGCGTGAGGCGCGTGACTTTGCGGCCTACGCCCCGTTCATCGAGCGCCACATCGAACTGGCCAAGGAGGAAGCCGACCTGCAGGGGTGGGGGGATCGTCCCTACGACTACGCGGTTGATCTGCATGATCCGGGGTTCTCCGCGGAGCGAATTTCGGCGCTCTTTGCCGAACTTAAGTCAGGCTTGGTCCCGTTGGTCCAGGCGATCGAAGCCAAAGCCGGCGATTCGGTCAGCGCGTTGAAGGGGTTCCCGGTTGATGCGCAGCGGACGTTTTTGAGCGAGGTCACGGCTCGACTCGGTTTCGACTACCATCATGGACGGATGGATGTCGCCTTGCATCCGTTTTGCGAGGGGTCCGGTCTGGATGTGCGGATGACCACCCGCTTTCACGAGGATGAGCCACTTGATTCCCTGTTCAGCTCCATCCACGAAACGGGACACGGACTGTATGCCCAAGGCCTGTCGGCCGAACATCAGGCCACGGCTCTTGGCCACCATGTGGGTATGGCGGTGCACGAGTCCCAAAGCCGGATGTGGGAAAATCAAGTGGGTCGCAGCCGCGCCCTTTGGCGGTTCTTCGAGCCACGCTACCGCGAACTTTTTGGCCCGCAATTGGAGGGCATCTCCACCGAGGAATTGTATCGGGAGATCAACGCCGTGCGGCCGACGATGATCCGCGTCGATTCGGATGAGGTGCATTACAACCTGCACATTATTCTGCGTTTCGAGATTGAGCAGGCCTTGTTCAGCGGCGCGCTGGCGGTCAAAGACCTGCCCGAAGCATGGAACTGCAAGTGTGAGGAATTGCTTGGCAGGCGCCCGGCGCATGATGGCGCGGGTGTCCTCCAGGACGTGCATTGGAGTGGGGGCGCGTTCGGCTATTTCCCCAGCTATTGCCTGGGCAACATGATCGCCGCCCAAAACTGGGCCAAGGCGCGCGCGGTACTGCCGGGTCTGGATGATGATTTTGCACAGGGAGATTTTTCCCGATTGCTCGATTGGACGCGTCGGGAGATCCACGACTTGGGTAAACGCTACGAGACCCTGGAGCTGGTGGAGCGGGTCACGGGTGAGCCGCTTTCGCCGCAACCGCTGCTGGACTACCTCCGCGAACGCTATGGTGAGATATATCTGTAAGCGCTGATGGGACTCATCGATTCACACACGCATCTCGACTCCTTCCATCGCCGCGGCGAATTATCCGCGACGCTGCAGCGGGTCCGCGAGCAAGACGTGGAGGCCCTCATTACGGTGGGGACCGATACCGATGACTGGGAGCTCTACCGGAAGTTGGCCGCAGAGCATGCCGGAGTCATTTACCACACCGTGGGTTTGCATCCGTGTTCGGTCACAGAGGACTGGGCCGACCGCGTGGCGACGATCGCCGGATTCTGGCAGGCAACGCCGCGGCCGGTCGCGTTGGGGGAGTGTGGTTTGGATCGATTTCATCTGCCCCAGAAAGACAAAGCGGCGGCGGATCGACTCTTTTCGCTGCAACGGGCGGCGTTTGCGCGCCAGCTGGAACTGGTGAAAGCACTGGATTGTCCTGTAGTAGTGCACTCCCGCGGGGCGTTTGCCGAATGCGTGGAAATGATTGATGCGAGTGGCGTGGACTGGTCGCGGGTGGTATTTCACTGCTTCGCGGAAGGACCGGCCGAGATGTCGGTGCTGATGGAACGGGGAGGGTGGGGATCGTTTACCGGAATTCTCACCTACAAGAACGCGGAGAATGTGCGGGAAGCCGCGAAGGTGCAGGGACTGGAGCGACTGATGGTGGAAACTGACGCGCCGTATCTCACGCCGGTGCCGCATCGCGGTAAACCCAATGAGCCGAGTTACGTGCGGCATACCGCAGAGTTCGCCGCCGACATGTTTGGGGTGAGCCTCGATGAGCTGACGGAAGTCACTACCCGCAATGCGCGTGGCTTCTACGGATTAGTTACAAAGACGTAACGGGAGCTCAAATTCGGAATCCGTCCTTTTCTTTGGACCAACTGCAGGGCACGGATGGGAGCAGCTTTTTAGGAGCTGAACCCCGCTCGCTTCCCCTTATCGAATCCGATGAAGCCCGAAACCGCCGATCTCGAAAACTACCTGATTCGAACTCATGCGTTGATTGGCTCATTATCCACGTGGACCGATCGGTTTGCCGAGGAGTTGGAGGCGGTGCATCCCGACAACCGTAAAAGTGCCCTGAATCTCTTGCACTATGTCGCGGCGCGATCGGCGGATCTGGAAACTTGGCAGCGGGAAATGCGGGACATGGGACTGCCGGCTTACGCGCACGCTGAATCGCACGTGTTGGATAGCTTGGTCTCATTCCGGGAATTGTTGGAATTACGACTCGGGCGGGACGCTTCTCCCGCGCCGCGCAAGGTCTTGCGCCACCGGGGCGCGGAAAAGCGCCGCCGACGCAATAACAAGGCACTTTTTGGATCCAAATCAAAGGGGCGACACACCCGAATCATGGTCACGATCCCGGTGGAGGCTGCCGGCGATGCCGATTTGGCGAGGGATCTGGTCCGCGCGGGGATGAACTGCGCCCGGATCAACTGTGCGCACGACGGACCCGAGGAATGGATGGCAATGATTCGACATGTGCGGGAGGCTGCGGCAGAGCAGGGCAGGAAAGTCCGGATCATGATGGATCTGGGAGGTCCCAAATTGCGGACCGGACCGGTCGAGGTCGGCCCGCAGGTGGTTCGCATCAGGCCGGATCGAGACGATCTCGGTCGCTCCATCAAACCAGCACCAGTTCGCATAGGCACCGCGCCGCAGGACCCATGGGACCGCCGTCCCGAACCCTATGTCAGGGTCGATCGGCAACTTTTCTCCGCCGCTGAACCTGGCGGCGAAATCAGATTCAAGGACAGTCGAGGCAAGTCATGTCGCATTGTGCTCGGCGCCTCGGACGGGGAGGAGTTTTCGGGGCAGTGCAACCAATCGTGCTATCTCCCCAGCGGCACGGACCTCACGCTATGGGGCCCGGACGGTAACGAGCGACTGACGTCCGCCGTGGCGGAACTGCTTCCGCGGGAACAGGCCTTGATTCTGCGCCCGGGAGATTTGCTCCATATCGATGGTGATCCTGCGCCGGGGACCAATGCCCGGTACGACGAACAGGGCAACTTGACCGCCCCCGCCCGCATTCCCTGCCTGATGCCCGAGATATTTCCCGATGTCAGCCCGGGCGATCGAATCATGTTTGATGACGGCAAGATTGTCGGGCAGGTGGCCCAGGCGGATGCCGCGAGCCTGGTGGTGCGGATTACCCATGCGGGGGAGGAGGGTACTCGATTGAGAGCCGACAAAGGTATCAATCTGCCCGATACGGTTCTCTC
>CAKZMS010000056.1 GCA_937128785.1 uncultured Opitutaceae bacterium
GTCGTGGAGGATGGGCTCGAAGCTGGTAAACCCGGTGGTCGCCAGTTCGGCGAGAGCCGCGGGCAGTTCCGCTTCAAGGTCGCGACCGGAGCGCTGGTAGAAGGTCATCCAAGGGTAAACGTTGCAGGCGAGTTCTGTCATGGCGGGGGAAGGTTGACCAAAGGATGCGGGGAGGGTGGCGGCGGCAGCAGCAACGCCCAAGGATCCGATGAAGTGACGACGAGGGAGTTCGGGTTGGGGTGAGTCCACGATCTAGAAAACGTAACCAATCCCGGGATGGCATCGCAACGATCGCTTTACGTAAAATCAGCCTGGTCTGCTTTCTCCCTCGTCGTCGGAAGCGGTCTGCCTTGTGATCGGGTTCATGTTCAAACGACTCTTGATCTGTGGATTGATGACGGGCGTTTTCCTCATCGCTCGACTTGGTGCCGGAAACGAAAAATTGGGAGACTGGTCTCCGTTGCTGAAGGCAGATTTGAGCAATGCGGAATTTCCGGAGGGAATCTGGACGCAAGAGGACGGCGTCTTGACCGCGACCGAGGATCAAATGCTGTGGACGGCTCGTGATTACGACGACTTTGACCTCGAGGTTGAGTTCAAGACCGATGACGGCACCAACAGCGGGGTCTTGATTTACGTGAGTGATCCCGCGAACTGGGTCGCCAACTCCGTGGAGGTGCAGATTGCGGACGACTTTTCGGAGCAATGGTCCAAGGCCGATGCCACCTGGCAGTGCGGCGCACTTTTTGGGCATCTGGCGCCGGCCAAATCGATGGTGAAACGACCGGGCGAGTGGAACAAGATGTCCATCAGCGCCCGGGGTCCACTGGTCAAAGTATGGATCAACGGCGAACAGGTCATCGATGCGGATTTGCGTGATTGGACCTCGGCGACGACCAATCCGGATGGATCGGAAATTCCACCCTGGTTGAGCACGCCGTGGGCGGAGCTGCCGACCGTTGGGCGAATCGGGTTTCAGGGTAAACACGCCGGAGCGCCGATTTGGTTCCGCCATATCCGTGTGCGCGAAGTCGAATGAAACCGCGGCCCACCGGCGCCTGAAAGCGCTCGCGCTGGAATGGGCGCAGGCGGAGGGCTGGCGGATTGGTGCGGCGGAAGTGCGGGTGCCAAAGAGTGGCTACCGCGCCGATGTGGCCGTGATGGGACGTGGGCCGAAAGGGACCTGTGCGGTATTTGAATGCAAACAGGCGCGGGCGGATTTGTTGAAGGATTCCCACGATGATGCGACGACGCGGCGCAAGCTCGGCGCAGCGCTCAAGAGGCGGGCCAAGCTCGAAAAACTGCTCGGGATTCATCGGCCGGATCTGCGTCGGGGTGACTCGTTGTTCGCCGAGTATGATGCGTGGGATTTCGGGGAGCTGGAACACAAAGGGTATCACGCCCTGCTGACCGAGATCGCGCAGTTGCAAGGACGGCTGGTGGAGGGAACCAAGTTTGCCAAAATGCTGCGTTACCAGTCGGCCGATTTTCTATATCTCGTCGTCGAGGACGACATCTATGCCGATGCCGAAATCCCGGCGGGCTGGGGATTATTGGTGCGCGACGACCAGAAGCTGCAGCTGCGGCGCAAACCCGCGCGATTGCAGCCGGAGGAGGGTCAACGCCGCGCCTTGCTCGAGAGCATCGCGGTGGCCGGGACGGCGGCCTCCCGGCGTGACTTAAAACGTTGAGGTGACCGGCTGAAGCCTCAGAGCTTGAGGCCATGCGTTATACGATTGCTTGGGCCTTGTTGGTGGGCGGGCTGATGGGGGGAGGCTGTAATACGACCTCGACATCGGTCGCGCCGAAGCCGGCACCGATGCACCTCTTTCTGTTGGCCGGCCAGTCAAACATGGCCGGGCGCGGGGACATCACTCCCGACCGTCTGCGCCCCTTGGCGGGAGTATATGCGTTGCAGCAAGATGGCTCGTGGGGACCCGCCTTGGACCCGGTCCATTGGGACAAAAAGATCGCGGGGGTGGGTCTCGCCCGAAGTTTTGCCCGGGAATACCTGGCCCGAAATCCGGGGGTGGAGATCGGGTTTATTCCGGCAGCCTGCGGTGGATCCTCGGTTGAGGTCTGGGTGCCGGAGGCATACTTTGAACCGACGAACAGTCACCCCTACGATGATGCCATCGCCCGGGTGGAGGCGGTGCGGCATCGCGGTGAACTCCGGGGTGTTCTGTGGCACCAAGGTGAGGCGGATTCGAAACCCGGTCGCTCGAGACTCTACGAAGGGAGATTGCGTGAGCTGATCGATCGATTTCGGCGCGATCTGGGTGACGCCGAGCTTCCGTTTGTGATTGGCCAGTTGGGTGAATTCCGGGCCAAACCGTGGACTCCGGACCGCTACAAGGTGGATGCGGTGCACCGGCGGTTGGCCCATGAAGATAATCGGATTGCTTTTGCCTCTTCGGCTGGACTGACCGCCAAGGATGATCTCGTGCATTTCGATGCTGCCGGACTCGATGAACTGGGTCGTCGATATGCTGCTGTCTGGGCGCAGATGATCGCGTCCTCGTCGCGTTGAATAGACGCATGGGTTGACCACGAGCCCATGCCGTGAAGGTTAGCCGCCATGAGTGGTCTACAATCGACGCCTCCGAGTGAAAAAGAGCCCGGACTTGAAGTCCGGACCTGGTTCGTGCGCGAGCGTAATGCGCTGTTGGCGCAAGCGGATTTTGGTCCGCTCTATGTCGACTATTACCTCCACCTGGCGGACCATGGGATCAAGCCCGAGCTGGAACACGATGCCATGTTCAAGCGGGCCCTCGCGGGATTCGTGCTCCACTGCGCTTCCCGGCCGTGGAATGAGCTGACGGCATGGACGATAAATTTTCAGAGCCCGCTGGTGAACCTGTTTCTTACCGGCGACAACGAGGACGGATCAGTCACGGGTCGGGTCTTTACTGACAACGTGAAGGAGATGGCGGAGAACCTGTTCTTCGCGGATGTCATTCGCGGCAAAGGCGAGAAACGGCGCAGTTCGGTTTCGTTTGAAGGCAATGATCCGTTCGTGGCGTTTGAGGAATTCTACCGCCGCAGTGAGCAGCGTTCCGCCCGATTCTTCGATCTGGGTGATGAGTCGTATGCGTTGGTAAGCGAGCACCCGGATTGCGACATGCCTTGGTTCGATGCACTGACCCCCGCGCAAGTGAAGTCCCTGCATGATGACGAGGAAACCAATGTCATGGAACGCCGGATACAGCGCTGGCATTGCGGCTGTAACCAGACCCGCATGTTGCAGGTGCTGGCGCCGGCCTTTCAGGCCGATGCAGATGCCTTGTTTGAAGACGATCCGGTGATCGAGATTCGATGCCCGCGATGTGCCTCGCGTCACAACGTCACGCGCGAAGCGATGGAAGCCTACGTGGCGACGATCTAGGATCGGGGACTGATCCCGCTAAATCGCTCTCGTTCTTTTGTCCGTCTTCGGTTCTCGATGCGGGACAGAGGAAAGGGTCCCGTTTGTCAAAGTAATCGGAAACCGCCGCTTACCATGGCCAGGTCGCCCAAGCCGGCCAGGTGGGCCAGGGGGCGTAGGCCAAGAAGATCGCTACCATGATGAAGGCGCAGACCAGACGTCCCCCGGTGGAGAGGATAAACCCGACAGCCGCGCCAAAACCGGCTCGCAGTGACTCCTGCCGCGTGCGTTTGGCGGCATATTTCTCGGCCACCACCGCACCAAAAATCGGGCCCAACAGCAGGGCAGGGAGGGAGAAGAACATCCCGACGAACGCGCCGCCGGTGGCCCCGGCCATGCCCCATTTCGTGCCGCCGAAGAGCCGCGTGCCGACCAGCACCCCGAGAAAATCGATTACGACCGAGGCAAACCAGGCCAGCGTGATCCAGCCCATCACACCCCACGAGAGGGATCCGGGCAGCACCAGGGCATGAATGACGAACCCTAGCAGAATGAGCGTCGTCCCGGGAATCAGCGGCACCAACACGCCGAGCAGCCCAGCGAGGGTCAGAAGAATGGTGAGCATCCAAACGGCGATTTCCATGCAGCGATCACACCGTGACAGGTGGGCGAGTTGCAGCCACCTCAAATTTTCCCGATTGGAGGAGATGTGGAGTGGGCCGCTAAAGTGATAGCAGATAGGGAGTTAAATAGGCTCGCGAAATTATGTGTTTCTATTAGGTAAAAAAGTGCAACTGCGCCAGTCAGCCGCGTGTTCTCCCGATGAACGATGAAACTCCAGTGCAATCACAACCTTCGGGGAACATGACCCCGGTCGATTTCACGACGTTTATGCGAAATTATCAGGACATGGTCTATTCAACGGCAGTGCGCCTCCTGGGAAATGATGCCCAGGCGGAGGACATTTCGCAGGAAGTGTTCCTCAAGGCCTACGAACGTTATGACGATCTGAGCACCAGTCCGACGGCCGGAGGTTGGCTGAAAACCGTGACCACAAATCTTTCCATCAATCACCTGCAACGCTACCGGAAGCGGTGGAGTTTCTTCTCCGACCTCGTCCATCGGGACAGCGACGGCGAAGATTCCGGGGAGGTCGAGTTTGCCGCCCCGGATGGTGATTTTCTCGCCGACCTGAACCAAGGTGACCGCCGCGCCTGGGTGGAACGGGCACTCGATGAGTTGCCGGACCACCAACGGGTGCCGCTGGTGCTCTACCATTTCGAAGACATGCCCTACGACGATATTGCCCGTCAGCTCGGCGTCTCCCTCTCCAAAATTAAAACCGATATTCTCCGTGGTCGCACGGCCCTCGCTCAGATCCTGATGCGCAGTGGCACCGAACACGAATCACTCACCGCCCAACGCTGATCGCCATGGCCCGTCTCACTCCCGAAGAACTTGAACAGAAAATCCACGCGGTATTGCGCGAGCAGCCCCCGCGCCGTGCGCCCATGTCGCTCGAAGCCCGCGTGCTCGGCGAGATCGCCCGTCGCCAAGCCCTCCCCTGGTGGCAGCAGAGCTACGCCTACTGGCCGAACGCGGTGAAGCTGAGCTTCCTCGTGATCGCCACGGGTATCGCCGGCGCGCTGCTGCTCTTTTCGATGCAGCTGCTCGGAGTCGTGAGTGGGGAATCCGTGCGGCAACTCTTCGAGCCGGTCTTCGGCGCCGTCCACACGCTGCGGGCGGGAGCCTCGGCCGTGATCGGGCTGGTCACGCCGTCGATGCCAGAATTTTCCAACACCTTCCTTTATGGCGGCCTAGCGATTTTGGGCGGCGCTTATGCCGTGATGCTGGGCTTGGGCGCCACTGCCTACCGCGTGCTGTGGCAACACCGCTGATCTTTAAAACCCTTGAATCCTTTTTGATATGAAACTCGTTCGAATCCTCTCATCGCTGGCTGGAGCCGGTATCGTTGTGGCCCTGACCATGGCGCTGGTGCTCCCGGCCCAAGAGCCGCCCGCCAACCCGCCTGCCGAATCTCCCCCTGCTGAACAGCCAGCCCAAGAGGATGAGATGCGCGAGCTGGGCGCGGAGCCGTCGATGCCGGAGCCAACCGGTGATGCGCCGGAAGCACCTGAAGCCCCGGAAGCTCCTCCCGTAACCGTCGACGAAATCATCGAAGAGGTGGTGGAGGCGATCGCCGAGGAAGTCGGCGAGGAAATCCAAGTTAAAATCGAAAACGGCAGCGAGGACGAGTCATCCCTTCCGGGCGTGAAAATCAGCCACGGTGGCGGGGGCAATGAGATGGTGCGTTTCGGCTCCAACGCTCTGCTGGCGGAGGGAGAGACCGCGCGGGAGGTTGTCGCCATTCTCGGTGACGCGGTGGTCGATGGAAAGGCCGGCCGCGAGGTGGTCGCGATCATGGGCAACGTCACGATCAACGGTTCGTCCGGACGTGAGGTCGTTGCCATCATGGGTAATGCGGTGATCAACGGTCCGGTGGGCGGCGAAGTCGTGGCCATTATGGGGAACGTGCAGCTGGGCCCCGCAGCCGTGGTGGAAGGCGATATCGTTTGTGTTGGCGGTGTGGTCGATCGTGCCCCCGGAGCCGTGGTCAAAGGAGCAACCAACAATGTGGAGCTGCCCTTTGCGGGAGCGGCCCTCGGCGATGGCGTGCGAGCTTGGGTGCAGGAATGTTTGTTGAAGTTGCGGCCGTTGGCGTTCGGTGAACACCTCGGCTGGCTCTGGGGCATCATGCTGGCCGCGCTGGGCTTCTATTGCTTGTTGGCTTTGATGCTGCCGTCCGTCGTCAAGCGGACCGCGGAAACGATGGAGAACTACCCCGGCATGTCGCTGCTATCCGCGCTGCTCACCTTGGTGATCACGCCGATCGCGATGATCGTCCTGTCCGTTACCGTGGTGGGGCCGTTTGTGCTGGGTCTGATCCTCTTCTTCATCGGGATATTCGGCAAGGTTGTGTTCCTGGCCTGGCTGGGCCGGCGCATCACGGAACCGGCTGGTTGGAAGTTCCCAGCTCTGGCGGTTTTGATCGGTGGCGTCATCACCTTGGCTATCTATCTGGTGCCGATCCTCGGGTTCATTTTCCAGAAACTCGGCGGTTTCCTCGGCACGGGTATTGTGGTCTACACCATCGTATTGGCGCTGCAGGACAATGATTCCTCGCCCTCTACTCCCGCCGCTCCGGTCACGCCCACCGGGACGGTGCCACCTCCCACGGGTGCACCGGCCTCCGGCGCTGCCTTGGGAGCTCAAGCCGGGGTGTCGTCCATGGGCGGCTCGGTAGTCTCGGATGCGGCGGCCACGCCGTCCGCCGCGACGATGCCGCCGGGGATTCCTCCCGCCTCCTCCGCGGAAATTCCACCCATTCCGCCCACTGGGGCGGTGGCGGAACCGCCGGAGCAATTGTCCACCTTGCCGCGAGCTGGATTTTGGGCGCGGTTCGCCGCGACGTTCATCGACATCATCGCGCTGGGTATCGCCGTGGGTATCCTCGACATCAGCGACTACTTCCCGGTGATCGCGACCGGCTATTTCATCGCCCTGTGGGCGCTCAAGGGCACCACGCTCGGCGGCGTCGTGCTGGGCATCAAAATCGTGCGAGTCGACGACAAGCCGGTCGATTGGTCGGTCGCGCTGGTGCGCAGTTTGGGCGCGTTCCTTTCCCTCTGTCTGGTGGGCCTCGGGTTCATCTGGGTGGCCTGGGATCCGCGGCGCCAGTCCTGGCACGATAAGATTGCCGGCACCACCATCGTGAAAATGCCGAAAGGCGTATCCTTAATTTAACTACGGAGAATCCATCATGAGTTCCTTTGCCTCCTTCCTGTTGTGGTGCCTGCTGTTTTTCCTGTGCTGGCCCTTGGCCATCCTCGCGTTGCTGGCCTATCCCATCGTGTGGGTGCTGTTGCTGCCGTTTCGCTTGGTCGGGGTGGTCGTCACGGGCGTCTTCCGGTTTCTCGGGGCGCTGATTACGTTGCCGGCCCGATTGCTGGGCTGGAAGCCGCCGGCTCCAGCCGCGGGATAATTTAGGTGCTGACAGCAACGAGCGGTCTCCTGATAGCTTCAGACCATGGCAAAGCCACTCGTAGGCATCATCATGGGAAGCACGTCCGATTGGGACACCATGGAACACGCTGCCCGGACCCTCAGTGATCTGAAGGTCCCGTTTGAAAAGCATGTCGTCAGCGCGCATCGCACGCCTGATCGCATGTATGACTACGCCCGCACGGCACAGCCACGGGGCTTGAAAGTGATTATCGCCGGCGCAGGTGGCGCGGCGCATTTACCGGGCATGACCGCCGCGCTCACGCCGCTGCCGGTGCTGGGTGTGCCGGTGGAGTCGCGGGTGCTCAAGGGGCAGGATTCACTTTTGTCCATTGTGCAGATGCCGGGTGGCGTGCCGGTGGCCACTTTCGCGATCGGCAAAGCCGGAGCGACGAATGCGGCATTGTTCGCCGCGGCGATGTTGGCCACCACCAGCAAACGGATCCAAAAAGCCTACGACGCGTTTCGAGCGAACCAGACCGAAACAGTGCTGAAGGCCCGATTGCCGGAGTAGGTCAGGGCGCTTTTTGAGGTTCAGATCGGTTTTCCGCTTTTGTTTTGGGCCCGGAGCCATTCAGCGTGGAAGCAATGATTTCCCCGGGCAGTTCCATCGGTGTGTTAGGCGGCGGCCAGTTGGGCCGCATGCTGGCTCAGGCGGCCACGCGCATGGGCTACCGCATGCACGTTTACGAGCCGCAGGAAAATTGTCCGGCGGGAGAGGTAGCGACCCGGGAATTCAATTTCGATTACCGCGAAGTTGAGCGCCTGAAGGAATTCGCGCGCGGCTGTGCGGCGGTGACCTACGAATTTGAAAATGTGCCGGTCAAACCGCTGTGGGAGATCGAATCCGTGGTGCCTTTGCGACCGCATTGGGAGGTGCTGGAGACGTGCCAGAATCGCGCGCGTGAGAAGAATTGGCTGAAGCGCAAGGGACTGCCGGTCGTGCCTTTTGCCGAAGTCGAAGCCGGGGGTGATCTGGCCAAGGCGGTGCGTGAAGTGGGGATGCCCTGTGTGGTCAAAACGGCGGATTTTGGCTATGATGGCAAAGGACAGCTCAAAGTACGATCGAAGGCCGATGTCGTGGCGGCGGTGGAGGCTTACACCGGACAACGGGCCGTGGTGGAGAAGTTCATCGATTTTAAATGTGAGTTGTCCGTGATCGTGGCCCGCAACCCGGCCGGAGAGGTGCGCACATTTCCGGTGGCGGAGAATATCCACACCAATCACATCCTCGACTTCTCCATCGTGCCGGCTCGCGTGCCGCAGTCGGTCCAGCGGGACGCGGAGGAGTTGGCCCGGAGGATTGCAGATGCCTTTGATCTGGTCGGTTTGTTGGCCGTAGAGCTGTTTCTCGATTCCGACGGCAATCTGGCGGTCAACGAGATGGCTCCACGCACGCACAATTCAGGGCATTGGTCGCTCGACGGCTGCGTCACCTCGCAGTTTGAGCAGCAGGTGCGCGCGATCACCGGCATGCCACTGGGAGATACCGCCATGACCGTGCCAGCGACGGTGATGGTGAATATTTTGGGAGATGCGTAGAAGTGGGACGGCGATACCCTCACTGGTGATCCTGATTGGGCACAGCTTATGGCGGAGCCGAAAGCCAAACTGCACCTTTATGGTAAGAGTGAACCGCGACGGGCCCGGAAGATGGGGCATTTCACGGTGACCGGCCGGACGATGCGCAAAACGCTGGAGTTGGCGCGCAAATTGAAGACGGCCCTGAACGACTAAGATTCAGGCCGGTGCGAGTCACGCCATCGTTGGAGATCCTGGGGCGTATCCAAATCGAGGGACAGATGTGGCAGGTCGACCAAAGCTATTTCCGACGGATCCACTGATGAGAATAGAGCCCGGGCGCCCTGGTCGCCCTCGATTTGGCATAAGAATTCGAAATGTTGGCGGTCCACGAGGCAAGGCGCTCCGGGATGGCCATCGTATCGGGCAGCGACGATACCGGCGGGTGAGTTTTTCGCGGTATTGACCAGAGACT
>CAKZMS010000057.1 GCA_937128785.1 uncultured Opitutaceae bacterium
ATTGCCCCCCCATCAGCGTCTGGACGAGGCCGGGGGCCCACGAGGCGTTAAGGAAGTAAGCCTCCAGCGCGACGAATGCCAGAATCGCTCCGGCCAGATGGAGGTAGGTCTTGCGAATGAAGGTGGCGCGGTCACTCGCGCTGGCTTGGGCAGCGGTGGTGAAGGGATTCGAGTAGCGTTCCATGGTCGATGGGGGATTGAGGGACAGACTAGGCGGAAAACACCCAGCCTGCCGCCTTCATCTGATCGGCTCAATGGATAACTGGCGGGCCTGACAATTGCTCAGACCGACCGCAACGCGTCAGGACTAACGGTAGTTCAGCACGATGCCCGTATGCATGCGGAACGTGGGCACGTCTACTTCCACGGAGCCGGCGGTCAGGGTGAACTCCAGCGTCTCGCCTGACGGAATAGCTTTAACAGCCGTGACCGTTTCGGGCACGTGCACGTCGATGGTGATGTTGGCGATGGGAGGGAGATCTTCGATGACCTTCACGTCACCGCGCTGCAGGGGTGGACCGTAAAGGAGGTGGGCCACGTAGCGTTGATGGTCGGCCTGCTTGAGCAAACTCACTCGGCCGGCACTGGGCAGACCCTTCACGCGCAGCACGCTGGCGGGATCGAGGAGATCAATCGCGCCTTGGAACAGGTCCCGGTGCATGCGCATGCCGTGGTGGTAGTAGATGCGATCGAACGGGTGAGCGAAAAAGATCACGTTACCGCGTCGCACGACGGCGGGGTAGACGGAGTCTTCCAGTTGGAACGGGGTGTTCAGGTGGCTCGAGTAGGTCCGATAGGTCCGGCTGAAGTAGGGTTCACGAATCATGGCGAGGGCTTCGCCGTCGGAGAGTTGGGTGCGTAGTCCCGGTGTCGTGTTGAGGAAGGGCGTGGTGACGAGGTCCGGGCCCAAATCCGTTTTCATTACGGTGTAGTCGATATCGTAAGCGGCCGGTTCGAGGTAGTCGGCGCCCACCTCAAGCGCAAAACCGTCACCCGCCGAGCTTTTAGCCCCATCGCCAAAAACGAGTAGTTTTCCCCCGGCTTCCGCCCAGGCGTTGATGGCGTTGGCTTCGTCGGGGGATAGGCAGGATTTGCTGGGAATGACCAGGGCGGTGAGACGATCGAGATTGCCGAGGTTCGCGATCACGAAGTCGTAGTGCATCTCGAGCAACATGGTGGCGACTCCTTGATCCGCGGCGTCATCGAGGGTGAGCCAGAGTCCCAAATTCGCGTAGGGAATGCCGCCGATGCCATAGGCCTCTATTTGCTCCACGTAGGCGAAGGCGCGACCGATATTGCCGTAGGTGCCAAGGTCCATTTCGCCGCCGGGATGAAGCTGATCCCCGAAGTTGCAGGCGGCGCCGTGCGAGATCATGGCGGCGGCTTCATAGGTGATGGCATCCGGGTGTTTGAATCCGCCGAACTCACCCCACATTTTGTGGAATTTCCCGCTCATCGCGAGCACCGGCGAACCTTCGCCGAGATGGAATTTGGCTTCGATGGGCAGCTTGTCGTAGCCACCCCAAACCGTGGGCAAGTCCTCCAGCTCCTGTTGCGTGTTCAGATCGAACAGGCGTTCGCGAAACTGCATGCTGTTGCCGACGTGGGTGGCGGAGTTGAAGTAAACGGTCGCTGCCGGGTCGTGTTGGGCGATCAGGTCGCGCAGCTCCTGCATGTGTTGTTTGATGGAAAGGGTGTGACTGCGCAGCACGGCTTCCTCATCGGCTAGGTCGATTCCCTCCGCGGCCATGCGGTCCTTGCAGGAATCGCAGTGGCAGGCGGTGTCGTTGTAGATGTCGAAGAAAAATCCATCCACCGGGTAGCGGGCGCAGATTTCGGCCACCTGGGCCTTGATGTGGGCATGGTAAGGTCCCGAGGCCGCCGCGCAGAGTTTTTTCCAGCCCCAGGGCTTGGGGGCATCGGAGTCTGCCGGCTGGTCGAAGGTGCCGTTGATTTTGATATTGCCATCGGCGTGCCGGGAGCACCATTCAGGGTGGGTTTCAGCGTCGGTGGCCGACCATCCCACCGTGTAGTAGATCGGGCAACGCACCCCGATTTCGTGGCTGGCCTCGATCTGGGCGCCGAGCAGGTCGAAGTCCAGATGCGGATGCATCGTGCCCACCTCTGTGGGATAGTAGCTCCAGCTGTGAGGCCCCGGGGCGAAGATGTTGATCTGATTGACGCGACC
>CAKZMS010000058.1 GCA_937128785.1 uncultured Opitutaceae bacterium
CATTCGACCACCAACAGCTGCCCGAGCTCTTCACCGTCGGAATGGGTCAATGGAACATCGTGGGCCACTACCTCCAAGGGCGGCAACTCGCCGCGGATAACCACACCGCCTTCCGGAAGATCTACCTCGATCACCAGGACGTCGAGTATGCCTACGAATTGAAACTCGATGGGGAGGCGTTCCATCAACTCCTGATCAATTGGGGCCTCGCTCACATCGCCAAGGTGGTGATCCGTTATGACGGGATCTCCATCATCAAGATTCGGGAAGAAAAGAAACGGCTCCAAATGAAGGAGCTCGGACACGATCAGGGACTGGATCCACTTGACGGTGATTGGTCTGAACCCAACCGCACGCTCGCCCAGGCACCGCTCCAACTCAACCCGGACCAATGGTATCAAGTGGTGGTGCGCATGGTGAATGACCAGATCAGCGCCACCATCGATGGCACGACCATCATCGGGACACACCCCGGTATCACCGAAAAGAAGGATAACTTTGGCTTCCAAGCCGGTGGACTCGAAGGGACCGCGTCATTCGACAACATCGAAGTGATCAACCTCCGCTGAGGTAGCCATCGTGCGGTAGCCGGAGGCGTTGCCCAGTGCCAGCTGAAGCCCGGCACTACTCCACTAAAAAGGGACGGACGCCTCGCTACAGACATCCGCCCCCAATGAAACCGAGAATCAAAGATTCTACGGAGAGTGGTAGTTAACTCGCCATATACGGCAGACGTCCAGCGACTTCCTGCACCTGAGGCACACCCTCATGGAGTTCCGCAATCGCATCCCAACGGCCGTTGAGCAACGCGTCCCGCGCCGAACCACGAATCTCGGCGGGAATGCTCTGATCGCCAAAGCGCACCTGCTGCGCGGCCACATCAATGGTGACTTCGGTGAGGGGATCCGCCTCCACGGCGGCGGCTACCTTGGCGATGTCCTCGCGGGAAGCGACCGCGCAGGGAATGCCCAGCGTCGTGCAATTGCCAAAAAAGATCTCGGCAAAGTTCTCCGCGACAATGCCCCGGAAACCGTATTTTTGAATCGCCTGGGGGGCATGTTCGCGGGAGGAGCCGCAGCCGAAGTTGGCCCCCGATAGTAGGATCGTCGCCGCCTTGAAGCGCTCGTCGTTCAGAGGATGGGCGCGGTCGTTGCCATCGGCATCCTTGCGCACGTCGTAGAACAGGTATTCGCCGAGACCATCAAAGGTCACGCACTTCATGAAGCGCGCCGGAATGATGCGGTCGGTATCGATGTCGTTGCCGGGCACTTGGACGGCCTGGCCAACGACGGAGGTGATTTTTTCTAAAGCCATTTTGAAAGGAATTTAAGGATCAGTTGCTACCGGCGGGAAAGATCTCGCGGGCATCGGAGACCCGGCCGGTGATGGCGGCGGCCGCGACCATGACGGGACTCATCAACACGGTGCGACCCGTGGTCGAGCCCTGGCGGCCCTTGAAGTTGCGATTGGAGGAAGACGCACACAGCTGATCGCCGATCAACTTGTCCGGATTCATGGCCAGGCACATGGAGCAGCCCGCCGCGCGCCATTCGAAACCGGCTGCCGCGAGGACCTTGTCGATACCCAGTTTCTCGCACTGCGCCGCCACAATCTGCGAACCCGGGACGGCGATGGCCTTGATGCCATCGGCAACCTTGTGACCGGCGATCACCCGCGCGACTTCCTGGAAATCGGAGAGGCGGCCGTTGGTGCAGGAGCCGAGGAAGGCGACATTGATCGGCGTGCCTTTGATGGGCGATCCGGGCTCGAGCTTCATGTATTCGAGCGCTTCTTCAATCGAAGCTTTCTCGTCTTCCGACCCGGCGGTTGCCGGATCCGGGATCGATTGCTCGATGGAGATACCCTGCCCCGGGTTGATGCCCCACGTCACCGAGGGAGCGATGTCGGCGGCATCAATCACGACGACATCATCATAGGAACAGCCTTCGTCGGACGCAAAACCGAGCCAACGCTCGACCGCGGCATCCCAGTCGTCACCGGAGGGTGAATACGGGCGGTCTTGCAGATATTCGACGGTGGTTTGATCGGGATTCACGTAACCGACGCGCGCCCCGCCCTCGATCGACATGTTACAAACCGTCATGCGCTCCTCCATAGTGAAACCATCGAAGACCGAACCGGCATATTCGTAGGCGTAACCCGTGCCACCGTTCACACCCAGTTTCGCGATAATGTGGAGGATGACATCCTTCGCGTAAACACCTGCGCGCAGCTCGCCGTTTACCTCGATGCGGCGCACCTTGAGTTTGCCTAGCGCCATGGTCTGCGTGGCGAGCACGTCGCGGATCTGCGTGGTGCCGATGCCGAAAGCAATGGCCCCAAAGGCACCGTGGGTGGAGGTGTGGGAATCACCGCAGGCAATGGTCGTGCCGGGTTGGGTGATGCCTTGCTCGGGTCCCACGATATGAACGATACCCTGCTTGCCGCTGCCCCGATCGAAGAACGTGACGTTGTTATCCGCGCCGTTTTTACGGAGCTCATCCATCATGGCCTGGGCCAAAGGATCGCTGTAGGGCTCGGCGAACTGATCAGTCGGCACAATGTGAGCAACCGTCGCAAACGTGCGGGTCGGCATGAGTACCGGCAGATTCAGGTCGCGCAACATGCCAAAGGCCTGCGGCGACGTGACTTCGTGGATGAGGTGGGTGCCGATCAGCAGCTGCGTCTGGCCGTTGGCCAAGGTGCGAACCGTGTGAGCGTCCCATACTTTTTCAAACAATGATTTTGCCATGAGGAATCGTAATTGCGTCGAGCATACCAAATCTTGCGATAACCTGGAAATACTTGTTTAGTCCTTTTTGATGCCTCGTGAGTATCAGTTAAACTTCGAGATTCGACACCTGATCTACTTCCGGGAGGTGGCGCAGCAGCTGCATTTCCGCAAAGCCGCCGAGTCGCTGGGCGTGGCTCAGCCCGCGCTTTCACGCCAAATCGCCCATTTGGAGGGAGCTCTGGCCACCCCACTA
>CAKZMS010000059.1 GCA_937128785.1 uncultured Opitutaceae bacterium
CAGCCATCCCCTCCGCGCGTTGAAGCAAAGACCAACAGCACCAAGCCCGCCAAACTCAGCAGCGCTCCCACCCCATGGGTGATGGCGTTGGCCCATTCCTGCCGCACCTCATAGGCTTGATTCATCACCACGCAGTGCACACCGAGCCGCCCGTCTCCGCGAGGAGAATAGGGCAAATGAGGTCCAACCAGGAAGGAAATGACGGGGCCCAAACCATGTCGGGCGTAAAGCCCGACCCACAGGTGGATGCGACGGAGTGGGTGGGTCGGGCTTTACGCCCGACAGTCCTACGCCCGCTACAATCGCGGCTCGTTGAACGGCGTGGTCGGGATCTTCCCGCTGGCTTTCGCGGCGAGCAACGGACGCAGGCGGGCCATCACGAGCTGGGCCTCGGCGTCGGGATCGACTGCCAGGTTGTTGAACTCCATGGGATCAGCGTAGTGGTCGTAGAGCTCCACGCCGCGCGCGCCTTCTTCCCAGTCCGTGTAGCGCCAACGCGCCGTGCGAATGCTGCGACCCATCACCGGCGTGGAAAGTCGATCATCGGACGGACGCAATACCTGGGTAATCGCATAGCCATTCCATGTCGCGAGCGGATCCTCCAGGAGCGGCACCAGACTGCGGCCGGAAAGTTCGTGGGTAGCAGTGAGGCCGGCCAGTTCGATAATCGTCGGGTAGATGTCTACAAACTCTGCGATCCGCGGTGACGCGGTGCCGTTGCCGGCCGCCCCGGGGGCGCGGATGATCAACGGCGAACGGGAGCTTTGCTCGAACAACGTGCGTTTCTGCCAGATGCCGTTGTGCTCGCCCAAGTGGTAACCGTGATCGCTCCAGAACACGACGATGGTGTTGTCGGTCAGATCCAGCTCATCGAGCGACGCCAGTAGCCGTCCGACCTGCGCATCAATGAAGGAAACGGTCGCATAATAAGCCTGCAACGCCTGCCGCAGGGTAGGCTCATCCAGACTATAATTGGGGATCGGATTGTTGTGCGCAAAGGCGGCCGTGGGAATGTCGTCCCGATCGTCCGCCGGCGCATAGGGCAGCCGGATCTCTTCCAGCGGATAGAGATCGAAGTATTTCTTCGGCGCGACAAACGGCGTGTGCGGACGAAAGAAACCCACGCCAAGAAAGAACGGCTCATCACGCTTCTCCGTCATGAGGCGGATCGCTTCGGTCGCGATCATGCCATCGGTCTGTTCCTCATCGGTGCCATCAGCCGCCAACCAGCTCAACGCGCCGCTGATCTTGCGATGCGGTTCGGCGTTGTAGATAAGGTGCTCCTCGTCCTTGTCCCTACCCCGCGGATTCACGGTCAGGTCCCAGGAAGGCGGATCATCGAAGCCGTCCGTGCCGATGCTGGCGGGCACGTTGTAGTGATAGATTTTGCCCACGCGCGCGCTGAACCAGCCGGCGTTTTTGAACTGTTGGGAGAGCGTAACCACATCCGGCACTTCTTCGCGAAAAGGCCGATCGAGGTCGTAGACCTTGATCTCATCGGGTCGCAGTCCGGTCATGACCGAGGCGCGGGTAGGATTGCACAGTGGCAGTTGGTTGTAAGCCCGATCAAACCGCACGCCACTCGCCGCCAATCGATCGATGTGCGGCGTCTGCGCGACCAGATCGCCGTAGCACGCCAGACTCGGCGCGAGGTCATCGACCGCAATGAACAGCACATTGGGTTGGTCGGTGGAACGGGCCGCCGCGCAAACGGCAAGGGCCAAGGAGACAAGTAGGGGAAGCAACTTCATGGGGTAGCGGGGAGCAACTGCATCAACCCATCCGACCGAACGGGGCGCAACCCACGACGCCGCTGACACGTTTAACCAGCGCATACCCGAACCAAATGTTCGTATTACGAACATTTGGTTCGAAAGTAGAAAGCCGGATGGTGATTTCCGGTGGCCGGAATCTCCGCCCCGGGAATCCCGCCTCTGCGTCTGTCCCCCCTGACTAACCCGATGCTGCCTGCACTCAATGTTCGTAATACGAACATTGGTCTCAAGAGCGGAGGACCTGGCGCTACACTCTTTCGTTGGTCGCAAAAATCATTCACAATCCCTGTCGATGCCCCTACCCCGTCTGGTTATCCGCGCCGCTGCCCTGCTTTCATTCCTCATGACCTCACCTGGATCCCACGCCCAGCCCGAGGGTTTCAATTACGATGAGTCCAAGGTGCCGGCATTTCAGCTGCCCGATCCACTGGTAGACCTGGCCGGCGAGCCGATCACCCAAGCAGCGCAGTGGACCCACTATCGCCGAGGGGAAGTGCTCCGCCTGTTCGAGGATCACGTCTACGGTCGCACCCCCACGACGGCGATTCCCATGCGTTTTGAGGTGCTCGAGGACAATCCCGGCGCCTTGGATGGCACCGCTCACCGCAAGCAGGTGCGCGTGCATTTTGACTCAGACGATCAGTCCGTGGCGATGGATGTGCTCATCTATCTGCCCGCCGCCACCGAAGGGCCGGTGCCCCTATTTATCGGCCTGAATTTCTTTGGGAATCACGCCGCCATCGCCGATCCCGCAGTGCCCCTCAATCCCAACTGGATGCGCCCCAGCGAGAGCAGCGGGATCGTCGACCACCGCGCCACCGTGGCCAGTCGCGGAGTCAATGCCCACCGCTGGCCGGTCGAAGAGGTCATCGCCCGGGGCTACGGGGTCGCCACGATCTACTGCGGCGACATCGATCCCGATTTCGACGACGGATTTCAGAACGGCATTCACCCCCTCTTCTATACCGAGGGACAAACCCACCCGGCGGAGAATGAATGGGGCACCATCGGGGCCTGGGCCTGGGGCCTGAGCCGCGCCTTGGATTATTTCGAGACGGATGCCGCCATCGCCCACAAAAGGGTGGCGGCGCTGGGCCACTCCTGGTGACCCAGGACGTGGGCGCGGTCGAGGTCGATGTCATAGGCCTCGGAGAGCCAGGAGAGGACGCGGGCGGCGCCTTCGAGCATGACGTCGGGGGTCTCGCCCTCCT
>CAKZMS010000060.1 GCA_937128785.1 uncultured Opitutaceae bacterium
TCGCCGTGCCCGACACGGAGGAAGCGCTCAAACTGTGGCGCGATCAACTCGGCTTCCCCCTGCTCTACAGCGAAGATGTCAACGACGGCACCGTACGACTCACCCATCTCGATCTGGGCAATACCCACCTGCAACTGGTGGAGCCGCTGACTCCCGATCACCCCCTGCAGGACTGGCTGAAAAAGAACGGTCCCGGGCTGCATCACTTCTGCCTCAACGTCGACGATGTGGCGGCCGCGAGCAAAGCCTCCCCCCTGCCGGTTGCGCCCAGTCTTCACCAAGGCACCAAGGGAAAACGGGCGCTGTTTCTGGACCGCGGCGCGACCGACGGAATTCAAGTGGAACTAACAGGTAACTGATGGCCGGCAGACTGGACAAAACCGCGACGCTTCTCTCGCTCCCAGCTCCCTGGGCACCCGACCTGTTGCCCCAAATCAGCGGGGGGCTGTCCCGAAACTGCCGCAAGCTGTGGATCCTCGATGATGATCCCACCGGCACCCAAACCATTGCGGGCCTGCCGGTGATCACCACCTGGGACCTGCCGACGCTGCAGACCGAATTCGACGACGCGTCGCCCGCCTGCTTCATTCTGACGAACTCGCGGGGATTGACCGTCGAGCAGTCACGCCACCTCCACCGGGAACTCATGCGCAACCTGCGGGAGGCTGCCGGGCAACGATCTTATGGGGTGATCAGCCGCAGTGACTCCACGTTGCGCGGTCACTATCCGACCGAAACCGATATCGTGGCAGAAGGCATGGATCGGGAAACGATCACGCTCATCGCCCCTTTCTTTGCGGCCGGGGGTCGCTATACGCTGAATGACACCCACTACGTGGCCGAGGGCAACGAACTGATCCCGGCCGCGGAAACGCCGTTCGCGCAGGATACCGTATTTGGCTACCACACCTCTCATCTGCCCACGTGGGTGGAGGAAAAAACCCATGGGGCAATCCGCGCCGAGGACGTCGTTTGCATTCCGCTGGACTTAATTCGCCGCGAGGGGCCGGTCGGCGTGTCCACCCTGCTACGGAGGTGTGCTTCGGGCACCGTGGTCGTGGCGAATGCGGTCAACCAAAGCGATATCGAGGTCGTGGCAGCCGCCGTGATGGACTTTGAATCGACCGGACGGCGCGTGATCGCCCGCACCGGCGCTTCCTACGTCTGTGCGCGGGTCGGCCAACGTCCGCCGCCTTTGCTCGAGGGGGGACAGCTGGCCAATCCGCATGGCCGCGGCGGACTCACGTTGGGCGGGTCACATGTTCCGAAAACGACCGCCCAACTCACCGAGCTCATGCGCCGACACGATGTCACGGCCATCGAAGTGGATGTCTCCACGCTCATCGATGAGTCGCGCCGGGCGGACGAAATCGCGCGGGTTGTCACCGGCATGAATGCCGCCTTGGCCGCGGATCGGGATGTTGTGGTGCATACCAGCCGCCCACTCATCCGCGCGGACGGGGATGACTCCAACCTTTCCATCAGCACGGAAGTCTCGAATGCGCTGAGCGCGGTCGTCCAGTCCATCACCGCACCGCCTCGCTACTTGATCGCCAAGGGAGGGATCACCTCGAGCGATACCGCCACGCAAGGACTCGGCGTGCAGCGCGCGATGGTGAAAGGCCAGATTCTTCCCGGCGTGCCGGTTTGGGAACTGGGCGCTGAAACCAAATTTCCCGGCCTCAACTACGTCGTGTTCCCCGGCAACGTGGGAGACGACCAAGCGGTGGCCGATGCCGTCTCAAAATTTAAATCTGCCTCATTATGAAATCACCCCCCTGGAAATCACTCCTCACCGCCGCGGCGGTTACGTTCACCTCACTCCCGCTTCTCGGCGCCTTGAGCGACCCGATTGCCTCCACCGATTTGGTATTCGCCGAAGTCGACGGCATCGTCGCCGCCGAAGCCGAGCATTTCATCAGTCAGACTCAGACCGACGTGCGGGCGTTCTATATCACTTCCACGCAGGATGCCGTGGGCCTCACGCCCGATCCCGACGCCAACCACGCCATGGGGGCCAGCGGCGGAGCTTACATTGAAGTATTGCCCGACAATCGTATCACTCACGGCGAACCCCTGATCGGCGGAGTAAACTTCTCCAATGAACCCGGCAAACTCGCCATCCTTACCTACAACGTGGAGTTCAGCCAACCCGGGCGCTATTACTTCTGGGCCCGCCACTACTCCACCGGTTCCGAAGACAACGGCTTTCACGTTGGTCTCAACGGCGAGTGGCCGGAAAGTGGCCAACGCTGGCAAACGGTGAAGAAACGCGCCTGGCAGTGGGAGTGTCGCCAACGCACCAAGGAGGTTCACGTCGGGGTGCCCATGCAGTTGTTTCTGGATATCCCCAGCGCGGGCCAGCACACCATCCACATTAGCATGCGCGAGGATGGGATCGAGTTGGACAAGTGGGTCATGGCCAAGGACGTCAACTTCGAGCCGACGGGCATGGGACCGGAGGTTGCCATCGCCAACGGGACTCCCCCGCCGCCCTTCCCTCCGGCGGCGATGCAGCCGGAGGCCAACGCCAGCTTCCCGCCCTATCCCGACCACTGGTCGGAACGGCCTCAAATTGAGACTATGGACTACCGTTTACTGCCCGCCGGTTTTGGTTTCGGCAGCAGCACGCGCGCCGCCTGGATCGAGGAGAACCTCAAGGCTGATGCCATTCGCGAAGCCCTCGGCACGGTCGTTGACGCCCGGGACCTCTTCTACGAAGGCACCGACTTCTATCTCGATCGCGGCAAATGGGCCGCCATCAATCCCGAGAAGCACAAAACCGCATCGCTCAAGACGGTCGTCCCGGTGGGCAACACCACCTATGATGTCGCGCTTTATGCCGTCGGCGAAAACGACGGACGCTCCAAATACGAGGTCCTGATCGGAGGACGCTCGCTGGGCATCTACGAGGTGCCCGACAGCTCCCAGATGTTTGAGGATGGTCCGGCGTTCGTGAAGGTTTGGCCGGATGTCACCATCAACGAAGGCGAATCCCTGGAGGTGCGGGCCGAGGTCGGAACCGATGGCCAGGAATTCGCCCGCGCGCGCTGGTCGAAACTGGTCTTTACGCCCAAGGGAGAAGATCCCGGCAAAGAGGCTGCAATGACCACTCCCATGTCGACGGCACCCGTGATCGAATCAGCGCTCTTCGGTGAACGGGGCACCGACGGAGATGCCTCGGTGACCGTGCACGGTGACCTCAAACCCTGGCACAAAGTCACCCTCGATGTGATGGGGCCCTTCGCTCACGAACTCGACCTGCGGCCGAACCCGTTTACCGACTACGAGATGACGGTTACCTTCACCCATGATTCGGGGGAGCCGTCCTATGACGTTCCCGGCTACTTCGCCGCCGATGGCGACGCCGGGGAATCCGGCGCTCAATCGGGCACGACCTGGCGAGCCCATCTCAGTCCGGACAAACCCGGCCAATGGAACTACGCTGTTTCCTTCCATCGCGGTCCCAATGCCGCCACCTACAACGGCGGCACCCCACTCGCGCCGTATGACGGTCTGACCGGATCGTTTACCGTCGGAGCCGTCGACCGCAATGCTCCCGGCTTCTACGGCAAAGGTCGTCTGACCTACACCGGTGAGCGCTACCTGCGATTCGCGGGTGATGGCACCCAGTTTATCAAAGCCGGTGCGGATGCGCCCGAGACCTATCTTGCCTACAAGGAGTTCGACAACATGCAGGCGCGCAAAGGCAATGTGCCCCTCAAGGATTGGGCCCCTCATCTCCAGGACTGGAACGAAGGCGACCCGACCTGGCATGATGGCAAGGGCAAGGGCATCATCGGTTCGCTCAACTACCTCGCCGAAAAAGGCCTGAACAGCTTCTCCTTCCTGACTTACAACGCCGGTGGAGACGGCGACAACATCTGGCCGTTCGTCGATCGCGACGACAAATTCCACTACGATGTTTCCAAGTTGGATCAGTGGGAGATCGTGTTTTCTCACGCTCAGAAACTGGGGCTCTATCTTCACTTCAAACTGCAGGAGAACGAGCTCGATGACCACCGTCAGGGCGCTCGCCGAAATCCGAAAATCATCCCTGAAGCGATGGATGCCGGCGAGAATGGACCGGAGCGTCGCCTCTACTTCCGCGAAATCATCGCCCGCTTCGGTCATCATCTCGCCCTGAACTGGAACTTCGGTGAAGAGAATACCCAGTCTTACCGCGAGCAAACCGACATGTTTAACTATGTCGAACAGGTGGACCCCTACAATCACCACCGCGTGATCCACACCTTCCCGCAGCAACAGACTCCGATCTACACCTCCTTGCTAGGTGACAAATCCAACCTGACCGGCATCTCCGCCCAGAACTACTGGAAACAAACCCACCAGTGGACCAATCAATGGATCGAAGCCAGCGCAGCCGCCGGCCGCCAATGGGTCGTCGCCAACGACGAGGTCAACCCGGCCAGCTACGGGGTGCCCGCCGATCCCGGTTACGAGGGCCAGGACGGTTGGGCCGGCAATGATGACCAGGAAAAATACAACCTGCACCACATCCGCAAATACACCCTCTGGGGCAACCTCATGGCCGGCGGTGCCGGCGTGGAATACTACTTCGGCTACAAGGCGCCGCAAAACGATCTCGTTTGCGAGGACCTCCGCAGCCGGGACAAGAGCTGGGACTTCTGCCGCCATGCCTTGAAGTTCTTCTGGGGCCTGAACATGGACCTCAATCTACTCGAATCCGCCAACGAACTGGTCGGCGGCAAGGCCGGCGAAAACGGCAACTGGTGTCTGGCGGCGGAAAACGACATCTATGTCGTCTACCTGCCGGAAGGCGGCGACGTGGACATTGACCTGTCCGAGGCGACCGGTGACTACAACATCGCCTGGTATAACCCCCGCACCGGCGAACCCCGACTCAGCGATACCATCGTCTCGGGCGGCGGCATCGTTTCGCTCAAGTCCACCGATGAGTCCCACGAAGACTGGGCCATCGTCCTACGTCGCAAGCGATGACTCACGAGTAGCCGCTTCAACCCCAAAGCCCATCCGATCTGGATGGGCTTTTTTATGGAACGAGTATCTAAAAACTCGCCCACATTAGAATCATTCGAGGGCGGATTGGCCTACTTGGCACGAGCCGTTCCGGAAATCCGCACATCGTCAAAAAGGGCACGATCATCAAAACAGCCAAATCCCACGGATCCGACCGGAAACATCGTATCCTCCGCGGTCATCACCGGAGTTTCCATGTCATCCACGTAGACGCGGATGGACCCGTTGGACGCGTGAATGACTCGAATATCATGCCAGGTATCCGTCAGCGGAGCGAGCGGCGCGTCTTGTAGATCTATGGTCTCACGCTCGGTGCCATTCACCTTCATGATGATGGTGTGAAACCGATCATCTGAGTTGGACGAGAGGTGGGTATAGTAAAAATGGGTTTCATCGACGTAGCCAAATATCACGACCACGTCTCGATTCACCACCGACTCCGGTTCCAGGGTGCGCGCCCGCAGATCGATCGTAGTGTCGGTCCAGTCAATCGAGGGCATTAACAAATATCCCGTCGGCCGGCGCACACCTCCGGGCTGGGTACCGGCAGCGGTGAGGGCGGCAACATCGTTTCCCGATTGGTTTTGAATCTCCCACGTGCCGGTGGCTGATTGTTCCCACAGTCCTAATCCATCGGAGAAGTCGCTGCTGACTTGGGACGCATGCGCCAACGAGAGCCCGCAACCAACCCAGAGAACGGTGCGACACCCGGCATAAATTGATTTGAACAGGCTCTTCATCGCGGACCACCCGATCAAAGCCATGGGTTGGGATCAAGTTTGATGCCCTCAAGCTCGCTCCAGTCTATGCTTAGAGCGGCTCTTTCCCGGAAAAAATGTCCACTCTGGGTAGGATAGTAATCACACCCGTTTCCGCTTATGAAATCCCTTCGTCTCCCCTGCTTCACGGCTCTGCTGCTTCCTTTCTTTACTTCGGCCGGACACGCCACCGCCGAGCCCTCGATTGCCGATCTCTACGCCGACAGTTTCCGCATTGGGGTGGCCCTGAGTGCCCACCAAATCCAAGGCACGGACCCCGCCCAGGCCCGTATTCGCGACGGCCACTTCAACAGCTACACGGCCGAAAACGAGATGAAGTGGGAGCGGATTCATCCAACCGAGGGAAACTACGATTTCACCAGCGCCGACACGTTGGCTAAACTCGGGGAATCGAATGGTGCGTTCCTCGTCGGCCATACCTTGGTGTGGCACAATCAGGTGCCGGACTGGGTGTTCACCGACAGCGAGGGGATCCCTGCTGACCGCGAGCGCGTGCTCGAGCGCATGCGGTCACACATCAAAAAGATGGTCACCCGCTATCGGGGTCGGTTCGAAGGTTGGGATGTCGTGAATGAAGCCCTCAACGAAGACGGCACCATGCGGGAATCGAATTGGTATGAGGCAGTGGGTGCCGACTACATCGCCGAGGCCTTCGCCGCGGCTCACGCCGCCGATCCTGACGCCAAGCTCTATTACAACGACTACAACCTCTACA
>CAKZMS010000061.1 GCA_937128785.1 uncultured Opitutaceae bacterium
TGTCCCAGCCCGATGACGTGAGCCGATTCTTCGGCGCGAAGCCGGTGGCGCTGCCGGGTGATTTGGAGGCTCGGGATGAAATTGCTGCCGAGGAAAAAATCTGGTCCGAAAAACGTGACGTGTTGGCAACCATCAACCGGCTCCGCGCCGATATCCACCGCGCCAATGACCGCATGGAGGCGGCTTGGGCAAGTTGGGCGGAGTTGCAGCGCTGGGAGTCCGGTGGTTCAGATGATTCCGGCAAACTGGAATCAATCCTGTATGCGGCCGCCGGTTATCAAGGGCTCGCCCTCGAAGCGCTGAACCAGCGCATCGACGAAGATCCGATGAACGTCGATTTGCTCCAGGAGCGCATCGAACTCTACCGCGAGCTCGGGTGGGAGCGTCATGCTGTCGCCGACGAGCGATTGCTGGCGGTGCGCGCCGCCAATCTATCGCGGATCAACCTGCTCTAAACCGCCGCGGGTTCGGCAACGGGAGCCACTCAGTCTGACTGGGTGAGCACCCGGACCGGACTCGGCACGTTGATGATCTGCCGATTGTAGCGCAGGGCACCGGTTTCCGGGTCGATGGCAAACACCGCCACGGTTCCGGAATACTGCCCGGCTACCAGCAACCATTTACCATCAGGACTGAAATTGAAGTTCCGCGGCCAAACGCCGCGGACGGGTTCGCGCTCAACGACTGCGATTTTGCCGGTCTGATCATCAATCGTAAACACGGCAATGGAGTCGTGTCCGCGGTTTCCCGTGTAGACGAATCGTCCGGAAGGGTGGACCCGAATCTCGGATACATTGTTCGTCAGCTCATCAAGCTCGGCTGGAGCGGCGTCGATGTGTTGTAACGTGGTGAAACGACCGCTGGCCCGATCGTAGGCAAAAACGGATATATGGTGCGAAAGCTCGTCACTGACGTAGGCGAATTTTTCGTCGGCACCGAACGACAGGTGACGGGGGCCCGAACCGGGAGGAAGCGGTGTCTTGTGCGCGAGGGTAAGCGGTGACTCGGCATTGGCATCCACGAGGAAGGTCCAGATCTCATCCGAACCGAGGTCGGTGACATGCAACATCCGGCCCGATGAGTCGAACCCCGCCCAGTGGGGGCGACTCTGGGACTGATTGCGGTGAGGGCCTGATCCTTCGTGACGGAAAATCTGTTTCAATTCTCCAAAGGAACCATCTGGCCGCAGCGAAACCAGAGCGGTGGCTTCGCTGCCGTAATGAGCCGTGGCCACGAACGTCGCGTCTGGATTCAGCCGCAAGTGGGAAGGCGCTCCGGTAGAGAGTTCGATTTGATCGAATTCTTCTGTTTCTCCGGGACCGAGGATCTTCAAGGCCATGATCCCCGAGGCCCCCTTGGTGCGCCAGGAGCTGTAAATGATGGGTTCACTGGGATGGAATTCCAGCCAGCTCCCGGAGCCGAATTCCGCCGCGAGTTTGGCTTCACTCAAGGAGCCTCGGGCGCTGTCGAACTCGGCGTGATAAACACCGCCTTGGCCGGCGAACCAGACAGAAGAGGTATTTGCCATGAGAGGCAGAGTGAGGAAAAGGGAGAGAAGGGCGGCAAGCAGTTTCATGTTAGCGGATGGATTCGAGCGTTTGATCGATGGCACAGCGCAGGGCCAGATTTTGTCCGGCGATACGATCCTTCATCGTTTTCGGGGTGGGGGTTTCAAAAGTGAGACAGTGATCGGTTTGGTGTTTGAAGAGATAGATGGCCTCGGGCCAAAGGTCACGCAAAGCCGGATCACTTTCCGGTCGGATGATGCCGTGTTCGGTGACGGGGCGCCCATCGATCTCGTCTCCGTCCTCAATGGGCAGCACGGCGGTCACCGCCGCTCGAATGTTGCGGCAAAACTCTTCCCGCAGTGCGCGGCAAAGCTCATAGAGATAGAAGCCTTGCGCCTCCCAATCCTCGTGCAGGCAAAGGGCCAGATCGAACCGTGGCTGGCGAGCCAACCAAGCAATATGGTCGCGCACTTCGCGGGCTTCGCCGCTCAAATAGTCGCGGTTGAGATCGATGCCTTCGCCGTTTTCCCGCTGACCTTTGATAAAACCAGCCGGGTTGATCAACGGCACGAGAAACCAGGTTGCCCGATCGTCGAAAGTGCCGTCGATCAAGGCGGTTAAGAGCGCCGCGGGCGGGGCGGGTTCATCACCATGCACGCCGGACGAGAGGTAGATGCGCGGTTTGCGCCCCATGGCTCGTCGGGTGAAGGCGGACAGAGTCACCCCGGCGGATTC
>CAKZMS010000062.1 GCA_937128785.1 uncultured Opitutaceae bacterium
GAAGTGGGGGTGGAGGACAGGTTGCCGGAACGGTTTGAATTGGAGTTAATCTCAGAGCGTCGATTCGGAAGCCGCATCGCTCGAATCAGCCGGCTGGTGAGCATCGAGCCCAATGAAGAGGAGGAAAACGAAGAGCGTGGCTGAGGCTGAGATAACCTATGATTTGGGTCTGCTGGAGCAGAGTCGGGACAAGTGGCAGGCATCGCCGGCGCTGCGAACGGTTTATTGTGATATCTTCAAGGCCATGGCGCGGCAGTGCATTGCCGGGCCTTCGTTGGAGGTCGGATCCGGCATCGGCGTAGCCAAGGAAGCGATCCCTGATCTGGCTACGAGTGACCTGATCAAGACGGATTTTGTCGATCGGGCGGTGTCGGCCTACGAGATTCCGGCGGAGAATTGGGCCAATATTCTGGCGATGGATACCCTGCATCATCTGCAGCGGCCGTTTGAGTTTTTTGCCAGTGCCGCGGAAGCGTTGGGACCGGGTGGTCGAATCGTGTTGATGGAACCGGCCGGGACTTGGTGGGGGAGTAAGTTCTATCGTTGGTTTCATCACGAACCGTGCGTGCCGACCGAGGTCGTGCCGCCGTTTGAATTTGCCGCGCAAGCGAACGGCGAGTTTGCCAACATGGGGATGGGGGTGGGACTCACGTGCGATTGTCGGGCGGAAACGGACCGTCGGCTGAAAGAACTGGGTCTCCGGATCGCGGATGTGAGTTACCGCGATTTTTTAGCCTATCCGGCCACGGGAGGATTCTCCCAGCGAGCGGTATTACCTCGTTTTGTGCTGCGCGGGTTGTTGGCCCTGGAGCAGGCCTTGCCGCAGGCGCTGTGGCGCCGGGTTGGCTTGCGGATGATTATCGTCATCGAGAAGAGCGGTTCAACGGCACCCCGTTTGTAATGGAAGTTCTCCAGACAGCCCTGATCGCAGCGGGATTGGTGCTGCCGGGTTGGGGGTGGGCGCGGCGTTGGGATGAAGGGTTGTTGGTGGCGATGCTGGGGTCGTGGGTTTCACTCTTCGCGTGGACTTTGTTGACCACGGTTCTGCCGATTTCGCTTTCCCTGGGTTACTTGTTGGCCGGGCAGGCCTTCACGGGGGTGGCGGGATGGGTCTGGGCTCGGAAGGACAAGGTCGCGATGCGAGTGCCCAAGGTGAGTGGCCAGCTGGGGGTGGGATGGCTGGTGCTGCCCCTGGTATTGGTGGCGGGGTGGAAAGCCGTGTTCCAGCCGCTGTCAGGGGTGGATGCAGATTTCCGCTGGAACCATCTGGCCGAGATGATGATCAAGCACGGCGGATTGGAGTTTTATCCGCCGACCTCGGCGGAGGACTTTGCGGTTTATTTTTGGGCGGATGGGATCCCTCCGCTGATATCGACGCTTTACGCGTGGAGCTACCTCGTGGCGGGGGAGACAAATCGGGGGTGGACGGCGGTTCCGGTCCTGCTCCAGTGGCTGGCCCTGTTGCTGGTCGTGAGAAGGGTGGGAACGCTATGGGGCGGAGTCGGCGGGGCCAATTGGGCGCTGTTGTTGGCGGGGTCTACGTTCCTGCTCCAATTCGCCATCAACCTCGGTCAGGAAACCGGCTGCACGGCGATTGGCGTTGGTCTGATGATTTTGGGGCTGACTCAGGCTGGTCCGGAAAAACCTTCGCAGGCCGGCTGGATGGCGGGGTTGGGCGCGGCGGTGCTGGCGGCCTCGCGTGAGTATGGAGTCTTGATCGCCGGCGTCGGATTAATTTCCCACGTCATGATACAGTGGCGCGGGCAACGCGACTGGCGCGCCCTGCGGGGTTGGTTGCTTTTGCTCGTGCCGGCTTGGTGGTTTTTGCGCACCTGGATCCGGTCGGGAAATCCGTGGCTTTCGCTTTCCATGGGAGGGGTGTTTCCCGTGAACCCGATCTTTCATGAGTGGATTGGCGGATACCAAGCACTCTATGGAGGCGCGTTGTCCTCATTTGCTGGATGGCAGGAGATCGGGCGCCTGCTACTGATGACCGCGGCGCCGGCAACGCTCGGTTGGATAGCGGGCGCGACGTTGTTCCGGAATCGAGCGGGATGGACGGTGGCGATGGCCGTGAGCGCGGCCACGGTGTTATGCTGGCTCCTTTCGGTGGCTTACACGGCCGGGGGAGTGTTTTACTCCATGCGCGTATTACGTCCGGTCCTGGTATTGGGCTGTGCCTGGGGGGGCGCTTTGATCGCGGAAAAATTAACCACGCCAACCGCCCGAGTGCTCGTGGCCGGCATGCTGGGGTTGGTGAGCGTCGATGCGACCGCCCGGTCCCTCACGGCACCGATTAATCCCTGGACCACGGCACTGACTGATTGGCCCTCCGTGGGTTATACCTGGCAGACGGATTTTTGGCCGGAACAGGAAAAGTTTATTGATGCGGCCGTCGCTGCTTTACCGGGGCGTTTTGTGGGGGATGCGTCCGGATTGCAGCGATTCTTCGCCAAACACGACCGGGAGTTCGTGCCGTGGTGGAGTCCGGAAACGAGAGCCCTCTTCGACGACGCTGCGGAGTCGGACCCGGTTGATACCCTGCGAGCCCGGGGCATCACCTATTTGGTCTTTCA